>NZ_CALPCM010000008.1:0-109930 GCF_943193015.1 Hominisplanchenecus murintestinalis | reverse complement strand
ATGCAATAAGCAGCTTAAATACAGTAACTATGTGGCTTTCAGCCACTTTCACGGCACAGCTGTGAATAATTCAGGTTAAATATATCTATAAAATAATTATATATAATATATTTTAATCTATCAAAAAAAGGAACTTCAGAAGTGTTTTTAGGCTTCGGCGTAAAAACAAATTTGCAAAACCGGGGGTGTATAATTTAAATAAAAAAAGTGAGGAGAGATGTGCTTATGAAAGAGAAAAAACATGTTATTTCTGTGAGTAATGAGCCAGGTGCGGAGCTGGAACAAGAATTTAGCGAACGCCGCGCGGGGGAAAAGTTTCGCAGTCTGCGGAGAGGCGTGTGGATTGGATTTCTGCTGTTGTTTTGCTGTCTGTATGTTTTACCTGTAAAAGCTGCCGGGATGACGCTTGAACAGCTGCAGCAGAAATATCCCAACGGGGCTTACTGGAATCACTATAAGGCGTCGGGGCATGGTGATAGTCAATGCTATGGAGCCTGCGATAATCCGGACGGTTATACATGGAGCCCATGCCAGATACATGGAGGCGTGGCGGCTATGGGACGGGCAGACTGTAATAATTTCTATAAATATGGATATAGCCAGCAGTGCTGCGGGTTCGTGCGTAAGCTGGCAGATGACGTGTATGGGCAGAACTGCAAAGAATGGGGAGCGACCTGGGATGTTAATGCCATCAAGCCCGGAGATGTAATTTATTACAGCAATCACTGGGTTATGGTTATTGGCGTATCGGGAAATACGCTAACTTTTGGAGAGTGTAATTACCATGCGCATTATACAGAGTGCCCATGCTGTAACTGTAAGATCAAATGGGGACGTCAGATGAGCAAAGGAGAACTCAGGAAGAAAGGAGCAAAGATTTATTCTGCCCCCTATACGCTGCCGACTGTTTCCGGTTCTGCGCCTGCGGCGCCGGGAACGGTATCAGCCGCTGTAAATGATATGGGAATCGGCGACGCCCTAAACGTCAGCTGGAGCGTGGCTTTGGGAGCATCTTCCTATAGGGTGGATTTGCGCTGTGCAGCAAATGCAGCTTTAAACCAGTCAAAGGAAGTATTTGGAACTGGGACAGCTTTTAGCGTTTCCGGCGCCGGGACATATCAAGTGACAGTTTACGCTAAAAATGCTTATGGCACCAGTGGCGGGAAGACGTCCGGTAATATAACAGTGCATGGAAATGTAACGGTTACGTGGCAGGATTTTGACGGAAGCAGCCTGAAAACCCAGAGTGTAAAATGGGGAGGAAATGCTTCTGCGCCCGGTACGCCGGCCAGGGAGGGATATACATTTCAGAGTTGGAGCAGTGATGGCAAGAGTGTAAAAGAAGATACGGTTATTACGGCAAACTATCAGATTAATTCCTATGTTGTTACGTTTATGGACTATGAGGGAAATACGGTTGGAAGGCCGCAGAAAGTGAACTACGGAAGCGCCGCTGTTCCGCCGGAAGGAATTCCGGCAAAGCCGGGGTATATTTTCACAGGCTGGAATTCAGACGAATATCTGTGCGTGAAAAAGGCATTGAATATAGAAGCGGTCTATGTATGGGAAAATACGAATCTGCCCATTGTGACAGAAATCTTGTCTGCTAAAAGGAATGACGAAGGGACAGGGTATCAAATTTCTGTAAAAATGTCAAACTTTCCCAATGATTTTACGAAGGGGAAACTGGTAACGGCGCTCAAGACGAAAAACGGTAAAATGGCAGCGTCTGAAACGGATTCAGTCAGCTTACCTGTGTCGGGAGAATTGACGAAGGAAGTTTTTATTTTATATTCAGGACTGGCTACAAGTGTGGAGGTTTCCCTCGTGGGCGTAGCGGACGATGATACGACGGGAACTCCCAAGGCCAAAAGTGTCACAGCTTCCGTAGATGTGGGAAACGAATGGTCAGACTGGTCAGGGAATCCGGCTCCTGAAGGAAATAATATTCTGTCAGAAAGCAGGACGGAATATCGGTACAAAAAGAGAAAAACCATCAGGGCGTGTGCGAAGCCTGCAACGCCGGAAGGATATACCTACAGCGGATGCAAGGCGACGGGGACTTATACTGGCTGGGGCGCCTGGAGCGGCTGGAGCAGAAATTATTGCGCGTCTAATGTACAGACGAATGTGGGGACGCAGACAATGTATCGTTACTTTGCTTTTCACTGTTCAAACTGCGGGCAGCGGGATGATTTGTCCGGGGCATGTTCCAGGTGCGGGCAGTATACGCTAAACTGGGTAGAGGACTGGGGAACATGCAGAGGATATGACTATGGTCCGGGCTGGGTGAAATGGGGAAACAGAGGAAGAATATACTGGCAGAATACGTACTGGTACTTTGAACTGGACGGCACTTCCAATGGAATAGACCGGTCGGGTCAGGTGACAGCGCTGTTCTACCGCTATCAGACGCGGCAGGAATATTATGACTATGAATATTGGCAAACGGACTTTAGCGGCTGGCAGGGAGAGCGGGTTGCCGCAGATAAAGATACACAGGTAGAAACGAGAACGGCATACCGTTTTAAGACGAACTCTGTGGAAATTCCATGTTACAATTACAAGAGATATAAATACCAGAATCTGAATTCCGGCAATACAGTTTATACATATACCAGTGTTTATGCAGACAGCATGGACTTCCCGGGGGAATGGGAATACAACAAATCCTTTACGCAGCTACAGAAGATTGCGACGGTGGAGGAAGGGATTGATCTGTTTCATGGATATGGGGATTCGTCCTGGTATCGGGCAGATATTAACCAGGAGGGGGAAAGTACGCAGTTTGAGACAGTATCCTCTCTGGAGAATGGAAATGGAACCAGGCGGACGGCAGAAGGCATTGTTGAAGGAGCGGGAGGAAAATATGCGACTCTTTTAGTTTATAAAGGGCAGAATACGGATCCGACGGCCAGCCAGATTGAGTATGCAGCCCAGACACGGCTGGATGCAGACGGACATTATGAGTTTACGTTCATTACCAAAGAAGAGCCTACGGTTGAGACAGGGGATTTCATTATTACATTAGGAGTTGAGGGCGCGACAAATTATGCGACAGTGGGTACGATAGAGGCTCCAAAACCGGTCTATACGGTTGAATTTGTAGATGAAACGGGAGCAGGTATCGGCAGCCCTGTTAATGTAGTTTCCGGAGGGGACGCAGAAGCGCCGCAGGCGCCGGAAAAAGAAGGCTATGAGTTTATCGGATGGGATACAGGACTTCGCAATGTGCGCGAGAATCTGATTGTGACGGCACAGTACAGAAAGAAAACATATGCGGTGGTATTTGTGAACTGGGACAATACCAGTGTAGCGGTAAAGGAATTCGCGTATGGCGATGCGCTCACAGCAGATGTGATACCGGAAAAAGCAGGATTTACCTTTACTGAATGGGCAGACAAAGACGGAAATGCTGTTACAAATGTTACAGAGAACATGGTAGTTACTGCATCATATAAAGAAGCAGACTATACAGTTACGTTCCTTGACTGGGATGGAGAAATATTGAAACAGGATATCGTGGGATACGGAGAAGCAGCAAAGGCTCCTGAGATTGGAGCGCCCGCGGATGCAGACCTCTGTTTTGACGGCTGGAGCAGCAACGGTGAGGAGAACTTTGTGACAAGAAATCTAAAGATTTCTCCGGTCAGCAGACATGTCAGGACAGCAGAGGAGCCGAAATGCAGCGTTGCGGAAGGAATCTATAAAGAAGCTCAGACAGTAACCTTGACAACGGCTACGGAAGGAGCGGATATCTATTATTATATCTGCGATCCGGAGGAGGCATACTGTGCTTCTAAGCTTCTGTATGCAAACGCGCAGAAATATACGGAACCGATTCGGGTAGCCCAAAGCGCCTATTTATGTGCATATTCATCAAAGGATGGCATGGGTAACAGCGCAACAGCTTATACAGGAATCACTATTGAAGGGCCTGTTTCGGTATCAAAGATTACGCTGAGCAGCAGCCAGATTGCTTTGGATATTAACGGAAAAATGCAGCTTACAGCACAGGCGTTTCCGGAAGCGGCGTCGAACAGGCAGATTAAATGGAGCAGCAGCAATGAAACGGTAGCGATCGTTTCACAGACAGGTATGGTGATTGCTCTCGCTGAAGGAACCGCGGCGATTATTGCAGAGGCGGCAGATGGAAGTGGGAACCGCGCGGTTTGCAGCGTGACGGTAAAGAAACAGAAAGATGTGCCGGAAGGCGGTTCCGGGCAGAAACCAGCCGCGCCGTCAAAGCCGGATGCTTCTAATAAACTGACGGTTGGCGAAAAACTTTTGGATAGCGGCGGGAAAGGAATATACAAAGTACTCGGAACAGGAAGCCAGGCGTCCGTAGAGTATACAGCTCCGGCGAAGCAGCTGAAAACAATATCTGTGCCGGATACGGTTACAATAAAAAATAAAACGTTCTATGTGACGGCTGTTTCAGCCAATGCATTTAAGGGATGCAAGAAACTGCGGTCAGTAACCATAGGAAAAAGTGTAAAGACAATAGGTTCGAAAGCTTTTTATGGCTGCAAATCCTTAAAAACGATTAACTGTAAATCGATGAAGCTGAAAAAAGTAGGAAAAAACGCTTTTAAAGGCATTCATAAGAAAGCAAAAATTAAAGTGCCCAAAAGTAAATTAAAAGCTTACAAAAAGCTGTTTAAAGGAAAAGGGCAGGCAAAGAGCGTCAAGATACAGAAATAAAGAAAAGCGCTCAGGGTTTTTGCCAAGTATGGCGGAAACCCTGCAAAATCGGAAAAAGTATCAATAAAATAAAAAAGGAGAGATACGTTTATGAAAGAACAAAAAAATTTTAGTGCTTCAGGCAATGAACAAGGTATTGGGGTTACAAGGGAATTTGGAAAATGCTGCGGCAGGAGGAAAAACCGCGGTTTGCAAAAAGGAGCCTGGCTTGGGTTTGCAATGGCGATCTGCTGCACGCTGTTGTTTAGCATTCGCGCGTCTGCCGGGGACGTTACTATGCAAAACAAGAAATGGGTATCCGGGCAGCGGTATTCCTATACAGACGTAAACAAGGATGGGGAACTGGAGGAGCAGGATCATGGGATTGGATGCTATAAGATTAAGATAACAAAGCCGGGATATATCCGTGTGGAGGTAAAGACATCGCCGATTCCGGGGGCAAAGGGTTATGTTTCTCGGGGAACGTCAGTAAGAGTATTGGATTCCAGGAAAAAAGAGATTTATGATGATCCTAATGTTTATGCGGAGAAACGAGACTTTGACGTAGCGCTCAAAAAGGGGATTTATTATCTGGAGATAGATACGAATAAGAAATATCAAATGCGCTATACGTTTACGGCGACCGGGAAAATCAAAGGAAAGAAGCCTGCTGTGACAGCTTCTAAAGCATCTTTGCTTCCGGCGGGAAAGACTGTAAAGGGCGCCCTGTATTGGGATAGTTACGTACCTTATTATAAAATTGAAGTCCCTAAAAAGAAGAAAGTTACCATATCATTTAACGGTAAAATAAATGGCGAGATAGGAATTCAGATATTGGCGTTCAAAGGGAAAGAGTTTCGGACAATAAATAAAAAAGGCAAGATGGATGGAAAAGACAGTCTTAGCTGGTGGGATTTCATAGGGAGAGGAAAAAATAAGGTGTCGGGAAAGCTGGCGGAAGGCACGTATTATATTTGTCTGGTGGATTTTTCGGGAAGAGGGCAGTATTATACAATGAAGTGGAAATAAAGTGACAGTTTAGCCTGGGACTTTGCACTTGCAAATACCGCAAGGGGCAGGCGGCCGGCGGGTCGGAGAGTCCAAAATTCAGCAGAAGGGTGATTTTTTGAAACAGGGGTCTGAAAGCCTTATAAAATAAGGGCTTAAGATTCCGAAAAGTTATGATATTAAAAAGGAGGTCATGCTGATGAAACAAATAATTGTACTTATTTTATTAAGCCTGGCGATTTGCTGCGGGTGTGAAAAAAACGATGTGTCAGAACATGAAAGTGCCGCAGTGAGTATAAATGCAAATGATACGGCATCCTGGAGTTCTTCTCATGATACGGCGCCGATGCCGGAAAAAGTAGTTGAAGAAGAGGACTTAGTTGGATATTGGTCGCCAAATCCAGAAGAGGGGGAACCTGACGTTATTGAGTTTTATAAAGAGGACGGTATATTAAAGTACCGCTATTTCAGCGTCCTTTTGGGGAATGGAAACGGTTTTGGCATAGGAAAGGAGCGCACGATTTTTGAATATAATGCAGGAAACGTTGTACTCCGGGGTAATCAGGGAAGCTGCAGTTGCCAGATTGGAGAATCAGAGAGAGCATACATCTCTTTTTACTGCATGGATCCGGATATGGAAACCATCGCTGACCAGAAAGACGGAACGGTGTTTTACCGATGGGAAGAATTTACCATGCCGGAATAAACTCTTGGCGGAAAATACAAATTTTTACGGTTTACATCATAGAGTTATAAAATAAAGATAAAGGAGAAAAAGTAAATGGAAAAACAAAATACAACGGAAAATACAAAAAATAATTCGGAAAGTGGAAGCACACTTTTGGGAATGATCGTTTTAATTCTGATAGGCGTAGCGGTATGGCATTTTTGGGGTGGGAAGAAGTCTATTGTTGGGACATGGCAGTATGTAGGTATGCAAACAGATGATGGGTATAAAAATGAAGAAAATGATAAACTCATGATAAGTTTTCATAAAGATGGAACATATGTTGTGATATTCAATGGAATGGAGGATATTGGTACTTATAGCTATGACAATGATGAATTGGTTACACGGCAGCCGGGACGATATGATACCTTTGTTAAATGTGAGATTGACGGAGATAAGATGATTCTAACGACGGATGGGGGGTCAATAGAATGTAAACGTCAATAGATTTTGAGAAATGATGCGGAGATATCCAGAGGCGCGGAATACGCGTTGGATATCTCCGCATTGATAATCACCGCTTCTTTTTTACGCAAAGACATATAGGAATTTAAATAGCGCTTTCTTGGGAAGCGGGAGACCGGGATATATATGCATACAAAATCCCCGGTACATATCCCAGGCAAATCCCCGCTCTTCTTTTGTCATAGGCTTGCAGTCGAAGTTTGCCCGCACCGCCAGATCTAAAAGTTTCAAGACAGAGTCCTGTTCGAGCCACGGGAAGCTTTTTAGCATACCCGCTGCAAATGTTTCATCCTGGCAGTCTGCGTCCTCCTGGAAGCCTGCGAGGGACATCAATTTGCAGATATCGCAGAAAATCTCACGTACATCCGTCTGCCGACGCCGTTTGAGAAGCAGGCGCCGTCTCTGGCAGACAGCGAATACAGCCAGCGCCGAAAGCAGGAGCATACACAAGATCCAGACAGAAACAGCAGAGAGTGAGTTGCTGTTCCGGTCTTTTCCAGCGTTTGTGTTGCTTTCATTCTGCGGCCTGGTCATCGGCTGATTTTGGTTATTTATGTTCCTGTCGGTTTCATTTTCATCCATAGACGCCTGGGAATAGCCCGGCGTGACTTCTACCGGAACCCAGCCCTGGCCGGACAGATAGATTTCTGTCCAGGCGTGTGCCTGGCTGTCTTTTACCCATGCACGGTATTCCTTTCCGTTTTTGCGGAAAGAGTCCCTGGGGACTACATAGCCTGTGACGTAGCGCGAGGGGACGCCGTACATGCGGAACATCAGCGTCGCTGCAGTGGCAAAGTGTACACAATAGCCTTCATGCTTTTCAAACAGGAAATACTCTGCGAAATCTTTATCTTCAGGAAAATGCCCTATGCTCAGGTTGTATGTGGCATTTTTGTGCAGATAGTTTATGATAAAATTGCGCAGATCCAGAAAATCCTGGGGCTGGTAGGAGTTACATAAGTCCCGCAGCCTTCCCAGGCGTTCCTCGGGATAGGATGTGTAGTTCTGGTAAACAAAACCAGAATATTTCAGTTCTTCCTCTGCGTTGAGTGGCAAGGATGTATAATACCGTTCGTTTAGCTGGTCTCTGAAATAGCAGGTGTATAACAGGGAGTCTTCTGTTTTTTGGGCAGGTCTGGAGAGATAGGGGCGGTATGCGTAATCGCCCGCATCATCCTGTGGCTCTACCGTCAAGGTATGTCTGATAGGGGAGTCGGTATACAGACTGGAATCCAGGCTGTCAAGGGCGCTCTGATATACGGTTTCTTCCAGCGCATCTTCAGCCGCTTCCCATTTATCGCCCGTGTATTCCGCTCCAGTGTAGCATCTTAAATAAACCATATCGTCCGGCTTCTCGTCCAGCGTTACCCTCAGTACATCCTTGTTTTGGTCAGATACAAAGTCCGCATTGCCCAATTCACCGTTTCCAATTCCTGATGTAGCCCAGGTGCTGTTCCAGTCCGAAAACCAGCGGTTGATTTCCTGGATGACAGAGGTGCTTTGCAGTTTCTTTCTTATCTGCGGCGCGTCGGAAAAATACGGTTCCAGAGACGGCGCAACGAAATAAGAGCCTCCCGCCATCAGCAGGGCGAGGAGGGCGGTAAGGAAGAA
Source organism: Hominisplanchenecus murintestinalis (assembly GCF_943193015.1). NCBI lineage: Bacteria > Bacillati > Bacillota > Clostridia > Lachnospirales > Lachnospiraceae > Hominisplanchenecus > Hominisplanchenecus murintestinalis. Next base: position 101,433 of record NZ_CALPCM010000008.1, on the reverse strand, counting down.
TACGCCTGCGCTCTGCCCTTTGGCCTGGCTTAAACCATCGGTAGCAAGCGCCCCGGAAAAGCAGCCGATCATCATACAGAGGGGGAGAAAATCAGGGATTTTTCCGACTGCGAGGGAAGCGCTGACAACGGCTGTCATGCTTACAAAGGCAAACATGCGGCCTCCGCGGAGCAAAAAGCCGGAGAACAGGATAGCTGCCCAGGGAAAAATCACGGTCAGCAGAAAGACAAACGCCTCTCTGGCGCCGGGCATGATATCCCTCGTCTTGGCGACGCCCCCGGTCTGGTATGCGCTGATTACCCGATAGATCACTTCTTCCGCTACGCTTCCGCCCTCCAGGAGCAAATCAAAATTTTTGTAGATAAGCCATGCATAAACCAGGCATGTCAGAATAGTCAGCAGTTTTGTATATCTTCCGGCCAGGCAGACAACGGCAAAAAAGAGTCCCATCAGAAGAAGGGCGGCAGACAGCAAAGCAAAATCACAGGGAATTTTAAACACGCTGAGAAAGCCGAATACACAGCCAAAAAGACCAAGATAGAAATAAATCAGCAGAACGGAAAGCCCGAGGACGCGCTCTCCAAGCCCGGCTTCGTGTTCTGGCTGTATCAGTTTGATTCCTGTCGTTTTCTTTTTCATAAGTTCCCCTTTCTGAAGCACATGCTTGTGCCATCTTGGCGGAGTTGGAAGCCTGATTCGGGACTGTCGGGAAATGACTGCATATATACAATATATTGTTATAATTTTCTACATAATGCACAATATATTGTGGACAAATCACATTTTTCGATAGCCCCACTTATTTCCTGGTTTATACTTCCAGGCGGCAGCCGGAAATCTGCGCTTCCAGATTCTCCGTTTGAAGCGCCATGATTTCCGTGCCGTTTACGGAAACAGAGGGGCGCATATCTATCCGCAGAATGCTTCCGAAATGTTCTCCCGGATATTCCATCCGGCAGGCTTCTGACAAGTCAAGTTCCTGTGTGTAAGGGACAGCCCCCAGAAGGCGGTCAGCCATTTCATAGACCTGTTCCTCACTCTGCACACAGCTCCGGCACACGCAGTCCTGCGTTTTATCGTACCATGCTGCATAATGGTACACGTTCGCCTGCTGCAGAGAAAAAGATACGGCGGCTGCCAGCTCAAATATGCCGTTCGCTTTCAGGAGAAGGTCTTTTTCGATTTTATTTGTATGGAAATCTATCAGGACAAGGACACTGCACCCGACTGGGCGGCTGAGTTCCTTTGTCATCAGTTCATCTGCCTTCGCGCTCAGTTTCCAATGCACGCGCTGCAGGGTGTCTCCGTCCCGGAATTCCCTGATTTGAAAAATTTCCGAAGGGTCATCCCCGCTCCGGTGCGGATCGTATTCGTTTCCGTCTACCGGAAAATTCCGGGTGCGTCCGCTAACTTCAACGTCCATCTGGTAAAATCCGGGAAGCACGTTTATAAAAGTATCTCCCTCGCAGGAGATTTTACGGGAAAATAGTCCCAGATAGTCAAAGACCTTTCCGCGCGTCCCATGAAAATAGTAGCGGCCGCAGTGTTCGGCGTATGCCATGCAGAAGGCAGCGCTTTCTTTCCGTGCGGGGATGCTCGCTGCGACTGGAAGTTTTTCGCTTTGGGATGTCCATGTGTGGCGCGCTTCTATCTGAAAACGGATTTTCGTTACCGGGAGAATTCCACGGTTTTTTAGTTTCAGAGTTATTTTGGCTTCTTCATCCCTGGAAGCTGCGGGTATCCTGGCTTCCAGCCTCGCAGAAACTTTTCGCTTCAGATACCAGGATAGCAGGAACATGGCTGCAAACAGCAGGATTTCGAAAGCCAGAAGAGTAGTGCCGTAGAAATTCTCGTACATGATTTCCACGTAGACAGTCAGCAGGACAATTCCGATGTAAAAAATAATCCGTTTCATAGTTAGAGCCTCTTTGGAGTAGGCCTGTCCACCTGTTCCAGGACGCTGTCGGCCACGGCGTCGGCGGTTACACGGCTCACTCTCGCTTTGGAGCTTAGGCGGATTCTGTGCAGAGCCACATCTTTAAATATAAAAACTACATCCGCAGGGGTTACATAATTTCGGCCATTTAAAAATGCCGCGGCTTTTGACATTTTAGCAAGGGCGAGGGTACCTCTGGGACTGAGCCCAAGTTCCAGCATGGGGTGAGTTCTGGTTGCCGCCGCCAGTTCCGCCATATAAGTAAAAATCCGGTCATGGATAAATACCTGCTCTGTTTCTTTCTGCATCAGCAGGAGCTCTTCGCCCCGGATGATGGGCAGGATATCGGAAATTGGGTTTCCGCTGTCACGCCCCTTTAAGATGGCAATTTCATTTTCCACATTTGGGTAGCCCATAGACAGGCAGATCATAAACCGGTCGAGCTGTGATTCCAGAAGCATCTGCGTTCCGGCGGAACCAACGGGATTCTGGGTAGCGATGACCATGAAAGGCTTCGGGACATCCCTGGTGATTCCGTCTACAGTTACGTGTCCCTCCTCCATAACCTCCAGAAACGCCGACTGGGTTTTGGGGGAGGTACGGTTGATTTCATCTGCAAGGAAAAGGTTGCACATAGCGGCGCCTGGACGGTATTCAAAAATGCCCGTTTCTTTTCTGTAAATCGAAAAACCTGTAATGTCAGAGGGCAGCACATCCGGCGTAAACTGTACCCTGTTCTGCTGCAGGGCGCAGGCTTTCGAAAATGCAAGCGCCATCGTGGTTTTTCCTACGCCTGGAATATCTTCGAGCAGGATGTGCCCGCCTGCCAGCATCGCCATCATCACTTTATAGATACAGTCATCCTTTCCGATGACCGCCCGTTTCACTTCCTGTATAATCATTCCCGCCTTTTCTGCGTACATGCGGTTTACCTCCTTTAAAAATGCCGGATCATAACGGCTGATAATCTATTCCCGCGAGCAACGAGCCAAGTGACTGCCTGCAGGCATTTGGCGACTGCCGCGAGGATCAAATACCCCGCCCCTTGGGGCGCTTCAAGTTTGATGCCCGTTGCTTGCCGCGGGGGCTTTGACTTCATCATATCATCCCGGACATGCATTTACAAGGAAATTTGTGACGGCGCAGGAATTACAAAGCAAATAGATAATAAGAGATTAAAAAATACAAAATAAAACCTTGAAAAAGTGTTGTGAGTGTGATATCTTAAGAATACAGAGATGTACGTTTTTGGAGTACGTTAAAAATATTTTCAAATTTTATTTCATGAAATCTTAATCAGTATTTCTGTAAGTTCTTTTGTTATATCTATGATTTACCCTTTAACAGATAGAGAATGTTACAACGATTTTCCATTATAAAAAAACGTTCTTCAAGCGTATGATTTTTGACAGCCGGAGTTTGGGTTTTGGGTGCTGTAAGTTTGACGTTTTGCCAGATTGCAGCAGGATGTCAGGCTCTTTGACGAAGTCCATTAGCCTAAAACATATGGCGGAGAGTAACTTTAAATTTATACGGAATGGGAGGACGGAACCATGAGGAAAACAGGCGTAGGAAACAGAGGAAAGGCATTGCTTATTTTTGTGCTGGTATTGGCACTGGCAGCTGTCTTTGTGTCGATTAACGGGATTGCGGGAAAAGAGAGCGTAGCGGTACGGGAAAATGAGACAGGACGTATAGCAGAAGAAAAACGGAAGTTCCGAATTGGACGGGGGCAGAACATGGAATTAAAAACGGCACAGAAGAAAGCAGATGCGTCAGGGAAGGGAGGGAAAAGGCCGCAGATAGAGAAAGCCAACTTTGAGCGAGTTACAGGGTCACCGGAGATAAAATATGCGGAATCGAAGGGCGATACAGAGTCTTCAGGGATAAAAAAGACAGAATCGGAAGGCAATACAGAACTGCCAGGGATAAAAGGGGTGGAACCGGAGGGCGATAGAGAACTACCGGAGATAAAATGTGAGGAATCGGAGAACGGTACAGAATTGCCGGGGGAAAAAGGGACGGAAGCGGAGAAGAACAGTACAGAACAGCCGGGGATAAAAGAGGCAGAATCAGAGAATGGTACAGGAACGCCGGGGATAAAATGTGAGGAATCGGAGAACGGTACAGAACGACCGGGGATAAAAGGCGCAGAATCGGAGAATGGCACAGAAACGCCGGGAATCAAAACTATGGAATCCGGAGAAACGACAGGGGATTCGGAAGTCAAGAGCGCCGCACCCGAGGGAACCATAAAACGTCCGGAAATAAAGGCAGCCGAGCCAATGTCTGAAACAACGGAAAAAAAAGCATCGAAAACGCTTTCTTTTAAGATTGAGGGGAAGGCAGAGGCATGGATGTATTACGGCATTTCGGACTTTGAAAGTGTCAGCCGTGGAGAGGGAGTCAGGAAATCTTTTGCGGATAGCTGTGAAGTGGAGCTGGGTGAAGCAGACGGTGAAAGGGTCTGGGTATATGCACAAGCTTATGGCGACCATGCGGAGTACCTGGAAGCGAAGGTTCCCAACGGCGTCGAGTATCGGATTTTACGGAGCATGGAGGGCGTCGGCGGTTTTGTGTTCCTTTCCTTTGACGCTTCGGATATGGAAGAGAAGAAGGGCACAGTGACTATCCGATTTGGGGAGAAAGCTGTGCCGCGGATGCTGGCACGGGCGTCGGGATCATTTAATACGATTTCAACAAAAAAGCTTACGGGCTTGAACTTTGCGTATCTGGGTTCCCAGCCGACAATGTACCAGAAGAGACCCGCAACAGGTGAAAGTGCTGTATGGGGAAATGGAACATGGACAATCAAAAGACCAACTGTTGATAAAGTATGCAGTCTGTTCGGAGTTCCAAAACCAGAGGGCGCGCGCTACACAAATGCAGGAGTCGATGCCGGGGGAAACATATATATGCGCTGCACGGGCGTTACCAGCCTTTCGGGAATATCAGGGGCTGACGGAGGACATAGCGGGCTGGGGGCTAACGAGGCGTATATCCGGTGCATTGATATAGAAACTACAGACACTACGGCAACTTATACGTTCCGGCTGTGGGCGGCAAATGGGGGACGTGGGCAGACGACGGAAGGATATATGCAAATCAGCACATATACACCGGGGCCTACGGATATTTCCTTTGAAAAAAGTATCAAAAATGGGGGAAGCGTACGGGATATTCTGGGATGCACGACTACAGCCGGAAAAGCCGGGGCAAACTTCCGGGTATATAAAGTAAACCAGAAAGGTCTGGAAAAAATTGCTCAGAGGATGAATACAAGTTCAAAAACAGACAGCGAATGGTGGGCGGGGATCACCTCAAAAGACGCCTGCAAAAAGATACTGCCGGAAGTCGTAAAGCTCATGTCTAAAGATAATGCAAAACCGGGCGAGAAATCTCCGAATCCAAACAGCGATTACTTTAAAATGGTCGGCGCTTATGCTACAGGAGCAGACGGAAGGACAGAAAAAATCCCCATTAAATCAGGAACAAAGGATTATTATATCGTATTTGAGCGCCGCTCCCCGGAAGGGCTGAATATGGGATATGACGGGACGGCAGGAGTACCTGAAGGTTCGCATTACTTTTATAAAGCATTCACGGTATACGGAGATGGGAAGGTTCTGATGCTGAATGCGAAAGGAGATTACAGTCTGGATGGAGGGGATGATATGGTCACGATCGGAGATTCCCCGGTATTGGCAAGCACAAGAGTAGGGAAAACAATTATCGGTTTCAATCCAACAAGCGTAGGGCTGGACTGGAAAGATTTCAGCGTGCAGGTTTCAGACAATGGGGGATTTACCGGAAACGTGGTATCTATGCCGCTCGCAGGAGAATATACCACGATACCAAATCTGTTTGTGGGAAAAGTATATTACCTCAGAGAGAATCCGGGCTCGGCGGCGGTTACATCGAAGGTTGGTTATAAAGTTTCTACGACTGTCTATTCATTTTATGTCACAGAAGAAGGAAAAGCTGTTTATTCGAATACAAATAAAGCAAATATCAATGCTCCGAACGCAGTGGATGCGACAGAGCATGATTATATCGGTTCAGAAACACAGGGTATCCCGAATGAATTGGATACAGGCGATGGGAGAGTTGTAAAAGTATCTTCCCTGCCTGCCGTTTCAGAGGGTAATCCGTGTTACTCTCTGGAGAATGCCGTCTATAAACTATACCGGAAAGCATCTCCTACCGCTGCAAATACCGGAGGTACAGAGGTGGGGACGCTGCGCACAAAGGCAGATGGGGCGTCAAATACAGTTACGCTTCCGGTGGGATATTATTATGCGGTAGAGACAGAGGCACCGGAAGGGTTTTTGATAAGCCGGGAACCGATACCGTTTGTGGTAGAGAGGGGGAAAGTCACGACGATAAGGGCGGTGGATAGTCCGGGGAATGACCCAATTAAAATTTTGTTGACAAAAGATGATTCTGAAACAAATGTGAATAGTCCACAGGGCGGAGCAGCATTGGAGGGGGCTGAATATACAGTAAAATATTATGCAGGGTATTATACGAAAGAAGAATTGTCTAGCGCAAGGTTACTTAAACCAGCTAGAACTTGGGTATATGAGACGGATGAAAAAGGGTATATCAGTATATCTCATATGACACCAATTAGGGGGGATGATGTTTACAAAGATGGGATGAATGATGTAATCATGCCAGTAGGTACAGTCTCTGTTCAGGAGACAAAAGCACCAGAGGGATATTTGATAGATGATACTGTTTATGTTCAGCAAATACGGATGGATGAGAATAATAAAGCAGTAGTTGCAACGAATACAAAAATCGTAAAAGAAGAACCTTGCCGTGGTGACTTTAAAATGCTAAAAATTGGTGATGATGGAAAAACTCTTTCTGATGTATCCTTTAGAATCACTTCAAAAACAACAGGGGAATCCCATGTGATAGTGACAGATAGTGAGGGCATACTAGATACTTCAAAAACACATAGTAACAATACGAACAGAGGAGAAGAGCCAGAGGATGGTATATGGTTTGGCGAACTGGGGGCGCTGGATGATGAGAAAGGAGCATTATTGTACGATACCTATGTGATTGAAGAACTGCTTTGTGAGAACAATAAGGATAAATTTATGTTGGAGCCGTTTGAAGTTACGATTGAAGAGGATTCTGTAGTAAAAGATATTGGAGTAAAGGAAAATGAAACAAAAGAAGAGCCAAAACTGAAGACAACAGCCGCAGATAGTGAGACATTGGAGAATAAAGCATTTGTAAATGAGACGACGACAATTGTAGATACCATAGAGTATGCAAATCTGGAAATTGGGAAGGAGTATACATTTAAGGGGTATCTTGTGGTAAAGGAAACAGGCGAACCTTTGCTGGATGCAGGCGGGAGTAAGGTTACGGCAGATAAGACAATTACAGTCGGGGGCACAGATGAGGGTTTTAGCTCAACGCTTCATGGCTCTTCAGATGCCCGATATGGAAGCGGGACTGTAGACTTATCGTTTACATTTGATTCGAGCTTGCTGAAAGGGAAATCTATAGTGGTATTTGAAGATTTGTATCTGGAAAAGTTTCATGTAGGAGCCCATGCAGACATTGAAGATACAGGACAGACGATAAGATTTTGCGCTCAGGAGATTTCCACAACGGCGACAGATAAAAATACAGGAAAACATTATGCGCCATTAGAAGAGAAAGTGATTCTCAACGATGAAGTGGCTTACAAAGATTTGATTCCGGGACAGAGCTATAAATTAAAAGGCGTACTGATGGATAAAGGCACGGGGCGGCCGTTGCTTGTAAATGAGGAACAGGTAGAGGCAGAAGTCGAATTTACGCCAGAGAAACCAGACGGAATGGTGAATCTTTCTTATACGTTAGATTCCAGAACATTAGAGGATGTGACAACAGTAGTTTTTGAAACTTTATACTATAAAGAGAGGGAAATTGCTTCCCATGCGGATATTCAGGATGAAAACCAGGAAGTGTATTTTACAGATGTAAAGTTCAAAACAGAGCTGACAGACGATGAAACAGAAGGGCACGAAGGGATTGTGAACAAAGCGACGACCCTTATGGACACGGTGTCATATACCGGGCTGATTCCGGGAAGAGAATATACGCTTACAGGAATCCTTATGGATAAGGAAACGGGGAAACCATTGCTGATGAACGGAAGAAAGGTAGAAAGCACAACGAGGTTTACACCAGAAACCCGGGAAGGAAGCGTACTTGTGAAGTTTGTTTTTGATTCGGATTTATGGAATGGAAAGTCTGTGGTGGCGTTTGAAACTATGTACCAGAATGGAAAAGAAATAGGAGTCCATGCGGATATCAATGATGTTGGACAGAGTGTGAAATTTCATAAGCCGGATATAGGAACTACAGTTGTAGATAATGAAACGGGAATTCGTGAGGCGTTTGCAAACGAAACTACATCCATAACTGATACGGTACATTATAAAAATTTGATACCTGGAAAAGAGTATAAATTATTGGGTGTGTTGGTGGATAAAAAGACAGGTAAAAAGATTTTGAGCGATATGTCGGCAGTGCAGGCAGAAACAGTATTTACTGCGGATACGTCTGAGGGAAAAGTGAAGGTGGAATTCACTTTTAATTCATCTATACTGAAAGGAAAAGAGGTAGTTGTATTTGAAACTTTGTTTTTAGATGAACGGGAGATTGCGGCGCATAAAGATTTAAAAGATGAAGGGCAAACAATCCGTTTTGTAGACATTAAGATAGAAACTTTCGCAGTCGATAAAGCCTCAGGGAGTCAGACTGTACATCTGGAAAAGCAGGTGACGGTAACAGATACAATAAAATATTCCGGTTTAATTCCAGGCAAACGTTATACGATAAAAGGAATACTTATGGATAAAGAGACGGGGAATCCGCTAAAAGCAGGGGGAGAAAAAGTGTCGGTCTCCAGAAGTTTTCAGGCAGAGAAAAAGAATGGAGAAGTGGAAGTAGAGTTTATGTTTGACGCGTCTAAGATGGAGGGTAAGAGTATCGTTGTCTTTGAGGAATTGTATTATAAGGAAAGGCTTATTGCTTCCCATGCAGACCTGGAGGATGAGAATCAGACAGTAAGTATAACAAAAAATGAAGAAAAGGAATCGGTGAAAAAAACATCGGTTTCTCCAAGAACAGAAGATAGAACAAATATCCTGGGATATCTTGGTTTGATGTGGGCGGCTATCGCTAGTGTGGGATGGATGTATTTAAAACGTAGAAAAGCGAAATAGCAGAGGATATTCGCAGTTCTTTCATTGCGTCTGACGCAAGTTGATTTAAAGCGTAACAGTTCAGCCCAGGACTTTGCACTTGCTGCAAAGTCCGTGAGAATGCATAAATTCAACCAGAGAATCCAGCCCTTTGCGAACAGCAAACTTTAAATGGACTGGATTCCGTAACAGTGAAGCCGTAGGCTGAACTGTTACTTTAAAGCTTATTCGACACCTTGCATATATTTACATTTTTAAATAGTTATTATATACTATGAATATAGATAATATGAATAATTTTGGAGGGATAAATGTGAATAAGAAAAAGAATTTTATGAAGGTCATTATAATCATTTTTGCATTTGCATGTTCGCTGGGGATGATAAATCCGTTGCAGATTGAGGCGAAAAAGCCAAAACTAAATAAGACTTCTATTACGTTACAAAAGGGAAAATCAACGATACTGAAAGTATCTGGAGCATCAAAACGAACAAAAAAGTATACCTGGAAAGTGAAAGGAAAAGCAGTAAAAATCATCAGTAAAAGAAAAAACTCGGTTAAGATAAAAGCTGTAAAGATTGGGAAATCTGTTATAAGAATAAAAATAAATGGCAGAACATTAAAGTGTACGGTAAAAGTTAGGAGTTCAAAAAAAATGACAGGCAACACACCGCCTGTTGTGACGCCAGAAAAGCCGGTGAGGCCGAAACCAGGTCAGGATATTCAACAACCGGAAACAAAACCCGAGGTGATACAGCCGGGAAGCTCTGGGGAAACGGAATCAGAGGAAAATAGTGAAAATATTACATTCCAATATACAAGGAAGGTTGGAAGTAATAATATCTATATCTACGATAATTTTACTATATTTACTCCGGCTTTTTTGAACATGTTTTTTTCCGATGAAGAAAGTAAGGCATGGATAGAAAAGTTATCATATGATGAAAAGTTTTTTATGACAGAAGCAATAAATAAAAGTAATAATAGCAGTGAATTGAAAGAATCCTTAATTGCTATTATAAAGAATCCGGATATTCTAGTTCAGAAGGAAGGGGTTAGAGCGGAAGTAAGAAAGAAAATAAATACTGAAGGAAGTAACCATGGATATGAGTTGGGAGTGTTAAACTTTCCATCTAATGATGCAAGATTTGATGTAATATATGAAGGTACCTGGTATACAATTCCAAAACCTGAATATGAAAAGATAATGGATGAACATGGTGAATTTAAGGGTACGGAATCAGAGTTTCTGGAGTTAATGGAAAAGATAAATATCCACAAATAAAATGAGTATCTTCTCAAGCGCCGCCTTTTATTCTTGCAAAGGGTGGTGCTTTGGGCATATCTGCGCTATACTGTAAAAAAGACAGGCACATACGTGTACACCGAAATTTTTTGGAAAGGCGGACTTACATATGAATATACGTTTCTATAATGCGAAGATTTTGACAATGGCAGATGGTTTTGAGATTTGCGAGGGAGAGCTGTGGGTGTCTGGCAGTGAGGTCGTGTACGTGGGAAATGCGGGAGTGCAGGAATCTCTTTTATGGGATAGAGAGATTGATGTGCAGGGAAATCTGCTGATGCCGGGCTTTAAGAATGCACATACGCATTCAGCGATGACGTTTCTGCGTTCTTATGCGGACGATATGCCTCTTTTTGAATGGCTGAACCAGCAGGTTTTTCCTATGGAAGCGAAACTGACGCCAGAGCATATTTATCATTTGAGCAAATTGGCAATTATGGAGTATCTTACCAGCGGAATTACTGCAAATTTTGATATGTACCTAACGCCGGATACTATGGTTCAGGCATCAGTAGATTGTGGTTTTCGCACAGTTATCTGTGGGGCTGTAAATGATTTCAGCCAATCTGTGGAAGAGATGGAAGGATGGTATCAAAAATATAATGGCATTCATGAGCTGATAGGCTGCCGATTAGGGTTTCATGCAGAGTACACCACTTCCAGGGAGATTTTGGAGGGGATTGCGGCATTGGCAGAGAAATATCAGGCTCCTGTTTATACACATTTGGCAGAGACGGAAGGTGAAGTGAAGCAATGCCTGGAGCGGAACCGGATGACGCCTGTAGAGTATTTGGACAGTCTTGGCATGTTCAAACATGGAGGCGGAGGATTTCACTGTGTCTATATGACGGAGAGGGATATGGAAATTTTGAAAGAGCGTGGGATGTATGCGGTGACGAATCCGGCTTCGAATTTAAAACTGGCCAGCGGTATTGCACCGATTCGTGATATGTCAGCAAAGGGAATTCCTATTGCTATCGGAACAGATGGGCCTGCGAGCAATAATTGTCTGGACATGTTTCGGGAAATGTTTCTGGTGACGGCGCTTGCCAAATACCGGGAAAAAGATGCCTCGGTGGTGGATGCAAATGAGGTGCTTTTTATGGCAACAGTGGGAGGAGCAAAGGCTATGGGATTGAATGACTGCGATACGCTTGAGTCCGGAAAAAAGGCAGATATGATTCTGATTGATTTACATCAGCCCAATATGCAGCCCCTGAACAACATTACTAAGAATGTGGTGTACAGTGGCTGCAGACAGAACGTGAAGCTGACTATGGTAAATGGGAAGATTTTATATGAAGATGGGAAATTCTCTATTGGTACGGAGCCGGAGGAGATTTATGAAAAAGCAAATGCCATCTGTAATTCTTTAAAAAATTAATTTGGGGAGGAGCAGCGACAGAGAATGCATTCCAGCCGCTGCATTTCCCGGACTTCTGCGCGCTGTGAAGTAATGATGGACTGGAGAATTGGTACCAGTTCCGGGCAGAGGGGAAAGTTTAAAGCGTTTTCTGCCATTTGGATAGCGCCTTCGTGATGGGGGATCATTTCCCGAATAAAATTTCCATTAATGCTGTTGTCTTCGCATGCATTTTCCATCCGGTAAAACATGTTGGTAGCGATTTGACGGAAGCATTGGAGATAGGAATATTGCTCAGGTTCTGTATTTTCATATTGGCAGCAGTTTTCCAAGATAGCAGTCATATTGGCAACGCCCCGCCGTTGCTCCATGATAATGTTTTCTGCAATATTCTGCAGTGGTATCCATGTGGTGTATTTCAGGAGAGAGACGGACATTTCAATCGCGGCTTTGTGGTGGGGAATCATTTGCACTATGAAATTGTGAGAAATGCTGTCTGTCAATTCGGCATCATGCATTCCGCAAATCATATCTTCCAGTATTTTATGGTATTGTTCCAGATAGCGTACGGAAGTTTTGCTGAGTTCTGTTTGAATGTTCATTTTACCAGTCCCGTTTTGTGTCCTTACTATAACTTTATGCTAGAAAGAATCAGTTAGTGATAAGATTCCTGAAAACTAATGGCATTTGTAAGTGCGTTGAAAAGTTATAGGGCAGATGTCAGGCTGGGTGTATCTGCCGCATAGTTTCTGCATATGCTGAAAGGAAAAGTACGAAGCAGGTACAGGAAATGGCAGATGACCAGAAAATAGAGAATCTTCTGAATCTTGCGCTGGGCGCAACAGCAGAGGAGAGGCGAAAATCTCCGGAATTAATGATAGGGTATGATGAAGAGGATCAGAGATGGGATATTATTGTAAAATATAATGGAAATATTCTGCGTCTGGAGGATGAGGAAGTCCGTATCACAGAGTTATCGAATGAATATGCAATTATGAATCTTCCGGAATCACGCATTGACGAAATAGCAGCACAGCCGGAAATCGAATATGTAGAAAAGCCCAAGCGATTAGTGTTTTCCGTTAATCAAGGGCGGGCGGCATCTTGCATTAATGTGCTGCAGACTGCCCAGTATAACCTGAGAGGTCAGGGAATCATTGTAGCGGTGCTGGATTCCGGAGTAGATTACGCCCATCCTGACTTCCGCAGGGAGGATGGAACTACCCGGATTTTAGCGCTTTGGGATCAGACGGCATCAGGGACGCCGCCAGAAGGATTTCGCATTGGTGCAGAGTTTACCCGGGAGCAGATTAATGCGGCGCTGGAGGCTCCAACGACACAGGAGAGATACCGTTTGGTGCCGTCACGCGATATAAACGGGCATGGAACCGGGGTGCTGGGGATTGCGGCGGGAAATGGGCGTGCTTCAGAAGGGCAATATCGGGGCGTAGCTTCCGAGAGTGACATTTTAGTGGTAAAGCTTGGTCTGCCGAGGCCTAATTCTTTTCCAAGGACTACGGAGATGATGCAGGCAGTGGATTATGTAATTCGAAAGGCCAGAGAATTTCGAAAGCCTGTTGCAATTAATCTGAGTTTTGGGACGGTATATGGAGGGCATGATGGCAGCAGCTTGCTGGAAACTTATCTGGATGACATGGCAAATATATGGAAAACAACGATTTTGGCAGGAACCGGGAATGAGGGGGCGGCAGCAGGGCATACATCAGGCAGACTTATAAATGGTGAGGTACAGGAAGCACAGATAGGTGTAGCTCCAGGCGAATTGTCTTTTAACATACAGCTCTGGAAATCTTATGTGGATGAAATGGAGATTTATCTGGTTCATCCATCGGGGGAGCGCGTGGGGCCGCTACAGGAAACGCTGGGTTCACAGCGCTATCAAATGGGAGAGACAGAGATATTAATTTACTATGGAAAACCCGGTCCGTACAGTACATCTCAGGAAATATATTTTGATTTTATACCAAAACGTGAATATTTGGACAGCGGTATCTGGAGGGTGCGCCTGGTACCAAGGAAAATCGTAGATGGAAACTTTGATATGTGGCTTCCTTCCGAGGGCAGCCTTAATCTTGGCAGCCGCTTTTATCAGCCAACACCAGATACGACGCTTACCCTTCCGTCCAGTTCCAGGAAATTAATTTCTGTGGGGGCGTATGATTCGCGCCTAATGACATACGCGCCATTTTCCGGGAGGGGGTACACCAGAGGGGAGCATTTTGTCAAGCCAGACCTGGCAGCACCGGGCGTAGGAATCATGACTACTGTGCCGGGGGGAGGATATCAGCCCATGACCGGGACGTCATTCGCAGTGCCCTTTGCGACGGGAGCGGCGGCGATGCTTATGCAGTGGGGAATTGTAGAGGGAAACGACGCGTTTCTGTATGGGGAGAAGGTGAAGGCGTATTTAAGGCGCGGGGCGAGGGAGCTTCCGGGATTTACAGAGTATCCGAATCCGCAGGTGGGGTATGGGGCGCTGTGTGTCGAAAATAGTCTGCCGGGGTAGAATAGAGTAGTTTTTTGGGATAATAAGCGCTTTATTTTGTGATGTATGGTGTCAAATAAAGTGCTTATTATACATTGTTTTGATGCTGAATTGACAGTTAATTAAGCTAAATATAAATGATGATTTTTTCTCACTAAAAAATTCATGAAGCGATTAAAAGAACCTATGTTCGAAAAAGGTTGAAGAAACAGAGGTAACATATATACTTTTACATAAAAAATAAGATTTTGATTAGTACAGTGTGGGAGAAAAAGGATGAGAAGAAATAAAGTAATTGTGGTGCAAAATATCAATATTACTGTTTCAGAGGAAAATTTTGACGATTATATCTGTATAACTGATATTGCAAAAGCCAAAGTTGGCGAGTCCAGAGGAGCAGATGTTGTCAAAAACTGGATGCGAAATAGAGCGACATTGGAATTTTTGGGTACATGGGAACAGATCTATAATCCTGCTTTTAAAGTGGTCGAATTCGACCACTTTAAAAGCGAAGCAGGTTTACATACATTTGTACTAAGTGTTTCGGAATGGATTGAAAAGACAGAAGCGATAGGATTATTTGTGAAACGTGGAAAATATGGAGGAACGTATGCACATAAGGATATTGCATTTGAATTTGCTTCGGCGATCAGCCCTGTTTTTAAACTATATTTGATCAAAGAATTTCAAAGGCTGAAAGAAGCGGAGAATGATGCAGAGAAAATTGAATGGGATGCAAAAAGATTTTTGTCCAAAAATAATTATTTGATTCAAACAGATGCGGTAAAAAATTATTTGATCCCATCAGGAAATTATAAAGAAAACTTAGAGTGGTTGGCATATGCAGAGGAAGCAGATGTTTTGAATGTTGCATTATTCGGATTTACCGCGAAAGCATGGCGGGATGAAAATCCTGAATTGGCAAAAAAGAATAATGTGAGAGACTTCGCGTCAATTAACGAACTTACAGTTTTATCCAACCTGGAAACTCATAATGCGCAAATGATCCGTGAGGGCAGAAATAAGACAGAAAGATTTCAGATTTTGCAAGAGATTGCAGAGTATCAGTTGAATGTTCTTAAAGCGGCGGAACAGATAAAATTGATTGTGGAAAAGTGATATACGAATATGGCACTTAATTATAATTCAGCTTGGAGAGGGTTATATGAAATATTCAGCAAAAACAAAACCAGGGATGGGAGATCCATATTGGTATGAGTGGTCTGTTGGACAACAATATATTATTGATATGCTTAATCCTGATAATAATATAAAATGTGTGGAATTACAAGCTAATGTTAAATTGGGATTGGATGACGTGGTGGTAACCTATGAAGGTGGAGAAAAGCTATTTGTTCAAGTAAAACATACACGATCAGACAATACATTAACATTTGGCGATCTTGTTTCGATTAATAATACTTCTGAGGATGTCAGTCATAGATATTCATTATTGGGTGAACTTGCACAATCATGGATTGCTGAAAAAAATAACTATCAGAAAACAAGAGTATGTTTGTCTACAAATAGAAAACCGGGAATAAAAGTTTCTTCTGCGGGAAAAGAAAAGGAAATTAAACGGCCGGCATTAAAGCTATTTCTGGAAGAGTTAAAATCTAAAATAATATATGCAGAAACATTCGATGAATTGGAGTTTCCTGAATATGAAGCGGCATGGAATGAATGGAAAGAGCAGCTAAATTATATTGAAAAAGCAGAAGATAAATTGCTATTTTTGAAATGTTTAGAAATAGAAGCAAATCAAATAGGACTGGAAGAAATTAAAGAGGATTTGTTACAAAGATTGCAGGCGGTATTTCATACAAAAAGAAATATAGCAGAATTATTGTTGGCAAAACTGGATCATGCATTAAGAGGATGGACAACCTCTGGTAGAAATAGTTCATGTGTTACGATAGAAGATGTATATACGGAGCTTGCGTTGGATGAGGATATGATTTCTTACAATCATGATCTTATTGCAGCAGAACCATTTTTCACAAGTAGAGATACTTTAGTAGATGATTTAGAAATAGAGTTGAAGAATGGCAATAGCCGAGTGGTTTTTTTGTCTGGAATTCCAGGAACGGGAAAGACAAATATTGTAAGTAAAATCAGTGGTAAAAGGAGTAGTATCGTAAATATTCGTTATTATGCATATGAGCCGATTGATCCAATGAAAGAATATCTTCCAATGGATGTGTCTAAACGGGTTAAAAAAGAAACTTTTTGGAATGAATTGTTTAGTCAACTAAGAAGATTATTAAAAGGACAATTGAAAAAGTATGAAGTTCCAGTTGTTAATGGATTTATGACACTGGAGGAAATGAGAGAGCAATTTTTTAAAATAGCATCTAAATATGCAGTAGATAATAATAGTATATTTGTTATAGCTATCGATGGTATTGATCATGCTGCAAGAGCGGGATACACATCAGAAACCTTTTTGGCATCACTTCCGAATCCAGAATATGTTCCGAGCAATGTTAAAATTCTTTTAGCCGGACAGCCTAAAGAAGCTTATAAAAACTATCCTTTATGGTTGTATGAAAAATCGGACAACCTAAAGGAAATATTTGTGCCGCCATTACAAATAGATGACATTTTGGAATTGGTAAAAAGTAAGTTTCCAGAAAAAACTTTAATTTATCAACAACAATTAACACGACTTATTGATAAGTATGCCCAAGGAAATACACTTGCAACAATTTTTGCTGTACACGAAGCTATTCAACATCCAGACCCAGTAGAATTAGAAAAACAGCTGCAAAATAGAAAACTTGGAGGAAATATTCAAGAGTATTATAAAACTATATGGGACGATGCAAAAAGAAATATGAAAGTTCCGTTTGTGGATTATAAAATGGCAGGAGTATTTGCATTTTTTAATGAACCAATTAATGCAGTAAAGTTATCTGAGGTATTTCCACATGAGCACATATCTGTATCAGGGTGGAATAATGTGTTAAAGGCTTTAAGTCCTTTGCTGATAGCAAACGATGACAACTATACCATTCTACATAACGATGTTAGGGTATATTTATCTGGTATTATAGGTCGGGATATGGACAATGTTCAGGAAGTCTATTCTGGACTTTGCGATTATTATCTGAATTTGAAAGAAAAGAGCCGTGCCTATTATAGTGATATTATCCGCTACTTGAAATTGGCTGGACGAGAAAATGAATTTACAAAGGTCTATTCTGCGGATTATATTATTTCAGCTTATGTTCATGGAGTTGAGATAAATGAGTTGCGGGAGATATCACAAGACATTCTAGAGTATATAATATCTGGTCAACCAATAAATTGGGAGTATATGAGATGTCTGGCTTTTGGTTATATGACGATTGATCAAATTGAAAAAAGCAGTTATGAAATTGAGGATACAAATTTCAGAAAAAGTTTGGCACCACTAAATATCCATCCCTATGAGTGTTATGTGCAATCTGAGTCTTTGTGGAATATCGATATACTAGAGACAGTTATAGCGTTGACAAAAAAATTATATGTTCACGGAGAGTCAAGTCGTGCTACAGCTTTATTTAAAAACTGGTTTTCTAAAATGAATATTCTTCAGATATATGCATGTCTAGAACCTCGAAATAAAGACAAAAACTTCCTATCTCCTGATCTTCAAAGTATAGCAAGTAATTTAGCGGAGTGTATATGTCATTCGGGAGAGGTATCGATTTTACAGGGAACGAGAAATTTGTTTGATATTGATGAACATTTTTCGCGTCATTTTGTTATGGCTTTGATAGAGAATTTTTTTGTGTTCCTGTCAGGACAACAACTTCAAAATGCGGTAAGCTCATTGGAGGTTGTTTTTATAGAGCCTCTTATTGTGGGAGTAAAACGATTAATAGATAAAAACCGATACGATGATATAAAAAGAGTGGAAAATGTTCTTCACGATAGGCTGTTTAAAGGTGATATGGGTATATTACTGTCTATATTTATGCAGATTGTATCAGCTCCCAAACGATGGATGCCAGAATACAAGGAAAAAATTTGGGGTCAAATAAAAGATATAGAATTACCTGATCATCAATATGAAAATTTGATGACTTATTATAGTATATATGCTATTGTTGCGGCATATTTGCAACCTACATCACGGACATCGATTGTATCTGCAATAACTGAGCGATATATGGAAAAGCATCAGCATAGTAATCGCGCCTATTTTGGAATGTATTTTAATAATATTTGCCTTATTGGTAAATGGTTATGTGCAAAACATACAGGGACAGAATTGTTAGAAAATGCAGCTGATTTGAAGCAACTTATGACAGCATTGTTTATTAAGAAATGGAAACCGAATGACAGAGATTTTGAGACGATTGGTTTATGCCCATATATAATGAAAGCTTATATTATATTGTCAAGGTGTGAATCACATATTTTTAGAAAGATTGTAGATGATATATGTGAGACAGTGTTTTCAACGAACCCTGTTAATCAATTACTGGAAGCAGGTATTTTTTATTATCAAAATGACAAAGAGAGAATAACGGATTGGTTTAATGAATGGTTGTCCGATGATGGATTAGTTTGGAAGGAAAGTATAGGTAATAGAAATAGGATTATTCAAGATTTTTGCGTTGTTAAAGAAAAGTATGATATCTGTAATTTGATTGATATGTCCAATGCATTAAAAAGGGCGAGTTGGTCAGTCATTGGATATGCATCACATAAAGAGTACTCCGCAGATTATTTATTGAGGTGGTACAATAAACTTGTTGAATATGATGATAAATATATTTACGAATATGCAAGAACTGTGAAAGATATATCGGATAAAATGGAACTTGTAGGAGATAATCGTCTCGAATATACCCTAAATTGTAAAATATTTGCGGATCTGTTCAGTGGAGGATATTCTAAAATTAAAGAATTACTACAGGATAATCACTACTTGGCACAAGGATTTGAGCAACCCACCTATTTTGTAGATGGTTTAATTGGCTTTCTGAAAAAAGCACAATTAAAAGAATCAGAATTGCTTTCTATGTGGGCGATCGGTATGGGACTTCTTGATTGGAGAAGTGAAGACAATCACGCGGCGATTCATTCCCTTCAGAGAGCAATAGAATTATGTGCAGAAAGAACTGCAAATAATTCTGTGTTTGATAGAATCAGGGAATATGGTGCGGCATATATTGATTTGGTTTCCGACCCGATTAAGTACATTATTCCAGATAGATGGTGTGACGCTAAAAAGGCAGAGCCAATAAATGCTATATCCATTGAAGTGGTTAAGCAATATCTCGTGAATGATGATAGTATAAATCAGTCAGAGTTAAAGAATAGTATCGAGATATTAATACGCAGGAATGAAATGCCTGAAGAAGTACTAAATGAATTGTTGATACATGAGTTTGAAAAAGAAACTTCAAGTATACAACACAACAGTTTTTTAGAGTATTTGGTCAACAAATCAGAGGCAGAGATTTCGGATCAGATAATTTGTGAATATTTAAAAAATATATTAGGGAGGGATCATTATTATCTGGAATTAGATTTGCCGGAACTTGTTTGTTGGAAAATACATCATCAGGGAGAAGCCTATTGCAAGGCTGGATTAGAGGAAGTTATTAAAATGCAGAGAAGCTGGATGACAGCCGTAGGACATTTTAAGGAACCGGAGATACAGCAAGAATATGACTATTGTCAGTTAATTCATTGGAATAAGGTAGATAATGTAGAATCACTTTTTTATCAAATATTAAAAATACTTATTCTGTCAGAAGATGCAGATGCTGCTTATATAGCTCTAACAGGTTTATTTGCGTTGCTTCGATCTGATGCCAAGTATCTTAAAAATATTGAAGACGATTGGGAAGAGTATCATTATAGAGCAAAAGAATGGTTGATGATGTTGTATGAGCTATTATGGTATTTGGATTATGGAAGTCGGAATTCACTATATGAGATTATAAAACGGCACTGTAAAGATGATGATTTTAATGTGGCGTTGTATGCAAATATTATGTTAGAGACATTGTGGTCGGATCGATTTGATGGATATTTTATTGAAAAAAAGGATTTTTTTAATGAAATTTCTGAGCAAGGATTTAAGAAATTGATAAAGACAAAAAGAAACACCCCTTGGATTAATAGCTATGATTGTGTTTTGGAAATGAAAGAGAGACTTGAAAAATGTTTTGGCACAGATTTTGACGATTTGGAAGAAAGAACAGCAGATTATGCAAGTGATTTATCAGAACTTCCGGAATTAATAAAGCTTAATAGGTCTTTTTCCAGTTGCAGAGTTGTTCTTGATAAGGTAAATAAGGCTTTCTTTCGTGTGCTTTATAAGGACTGGGAATCTGGCAGATGGGATGGAGTAGAAAATGAATTAGCACGAATTGTCTTGTCAGCGTCAGAACCATATACTTTATTGATCACACCATGCCATTGGGTTGGAAATAATGGAGTATTATTTGATCAAGTGGATGGGTTCCAGAAATTGGGAGAGGATGTTCAAAAATCAAAAATTAAGGAATTGCTAGAAGCGGGAGTATCGAATGACCATATGGTTATTGCAGGAGGCGTTGTTGACTATACCTATAAACAGGAGCTGATGGCTTTTATGCTAACATACTTGAATATTTCTGGGATGAAGCCCGAATATGCTGCTTATACATATGAAAGGAATTCAAGGTTAATTTTGCAAATGAGAGAAGACTTTTTGGAGAAAAAACATTTTAATATTTCTATACATCATAATGGAATAGAAAGTTTTAAGCATAGTAATATTATGTGCGGTTTAAGTAAAACGGCACTTTTGGCTCTTGGATGGCATATTGAAGTGGGAGCAAACTGTATGAAATTGCTCGATGAATGCGGAGAACAGATAGGATGGTTTGAGCATTACGGTGGAAGTAGAAGTGGTATGGGAAATCGATATCATAGTAATCAGCCATATATGCAAAGGTGGATTGTTCAAAAAGAGAAACTTGATAAATCAATGCGAGAAGCCGATATACCACATTCCGTGGAAAGAGTAGTAGATTTTTGTATACAGGATTATGAGTAAAAAATAATCAGGTAGTTATTTTGTGTAAACCTGGAAGAAGAGAACGAAGGTTGCAATATACAAAGTATCCGTGACAGACTTTTTACTTGACACTAATTCACCGTCAATTTTGCCCTAACTTAGCATTAGCGAACCGTACTCCCCACGAAGTTATACGGGTTTCAGCGGTTTTCACGTGGGAAAAGTAAAAAAAGTTTGTGACATTAACTTGACATACGCGGGGGATGGGGCGCTGTGTGTGAGGGATAGTCTGCCAGTGTAAGAGTATTTGCATGAATCCAGAAGGGTGAGCTTTACACTTTTTGATACTGCGTATTATAATAGGAACAGTAAAATAAAAATATTATTGCGATTAGAGATAATAAATAAGTCCCGGATAAAATGAGGCTGAAAGAAAGAGGAGCAGAGGATATGGATTACAAATTTTACGGCTGGGAACAGGCGAACGTACAGGCAGTTACAGATGAATATGAGGGAATCCGGACGCCGCGTGATTTATATGATGCGCTTTCTGGTATCTGGTGTGAGTACACTTGTGCTCCGAGAATGCGCGGAAGCTGGAGCGAGGAGAATAGGACGCTTGGGCAGTGCTCTATTACAGCATTTCTCGCACAGGATATTTTTGGCGGGAAAGTGTACGGGATACCCCGGGAAGGCGGAAACTACCATTGTTACAATACGGTGGGTGACTGTGTGTTTGATTTGACCAGTGAACAGTTTGGGGATGAAGCGCTGGATTACGAAAACAATCCGGAGCAGTTTCGTGAAGTGCATTTCGCGAAAGAAGAGAAGTGGGAGAGGTATGAGTATCTCCGGGATGAACTTAAAAATGCTTTTTCTGGCAGTCAACGGTAATTTTTCCGATTTCGGAAAGTCTAAATCCCATCTTCTGCTGCAGAGCTGGCAGTTTTTTGATTCGGTGAATATCCCTGTTATAAAAAGGAACTTTTCAACAAAAAAGATTTCATTTTTCTCTTTTTTATGGTAAAATTTACTGTAAAGAAATGATATCAGGGGTGGCTGCCTACTTTGTCGGAAGCGGAGAGAGCAACGGGCAGGATGCCGTGGAAAGGGGCAAAAGCTATGAAAAGTGAGGCAATTAGGAAAATATGCGAGGAAAAACAGATTCGCATGATTGATTTCAAAATGACGGATATTGACGGGCGGTGGAGGCACATCACGATTCCGGTGGAGCGGTTTGAGGAGAGCGTATTTACTTACGGCATTGGTTTTGACGGTTCCAATTATGGATATGCACCGATTGAGAAGAGCGATATGGTATTTCTGCCGGATGCGGATACTGCCTATGTAGACCCGTTTGCATCGGTTCCGACGCTGACGATGTGCGGTAACGTGTGCACGATTGGCAAAGGGGAAAATAAACCTTTTGACCAGTATCCTAAGAATGTAAGCCTGCGGGCGGTGGAGTACATGAAAGAGAGCGGTGTTGCGGACAGGATGGTGATTGGGCCGGAGTTTGAATTCTACCTGTTTGACAGCGCGCGTTTTGAAGTATCGCCGCAGCAGTGCGGTTACCGGATTGATACAAAGCAGGCAGACTGGAATTGCAGCCTGGATACGCCGGGGAATAATGGATATGAGGTTCACGGCAAGGGAGGTTACCATGTGGCGGCTCCCCAGGATGTGGGATATGATTTGCGCAGCCGGATGTGCATGATGATGGAGGACTGGGGAATTAAAGTCAAATATCATCATCATGAGGTTGGCGGCCCGGGGCAGATGGAGATTGAAGTGGAGCTTGCGGATATGCCTGAGATGGCAGATAATACGATGATTACGAAGTATATCATTAAAAATATGGCGGCGCAGGAGGGAAAAACAGCCACATTTCTGCCAAAGCCGATTTATCAGGAGGCGGGAAGCGGGATGCATGTGCATATGCTGCTTCTCAAGGACGGAAAACCTCTGTTTTATGATGAAAACGGGTACTCGGGGCTGAGCCATACCGCGCACTATTTTATCGGCGGGCTGCTGAAACATATCGCATCGCTGTGTGCGTTTACCAATCCTTCGACGAACTCCTTTAAGCGTCTGGTTCCGGGGTATGAAGCTCCGGTTACGATTGGCTATGCGACGTCTAACCGCAGCGCGGTGATTCGGATTCCGGCGTATGCCAAGGCTCCTGAGACGAAGCGGTTTGAGCTGCGAAATCCGGATGCGACGGCAAATCCTTATTATGCGTATGCAGCAATCCTGATGGCGGGGCTGGACGGCATTGAAAACCAGATTGACCCGGCAGAAAACGGCTGGGGGCCTTATGATTTCAATTTGTATACGTTGTCAGAAGAAGAGCAGAAGAGAATCAAAGGGCTTCCCAAGTCTTTGGATGAAGCGCTCGATGCACTTGAAGCAGACCATGACTATCTGACAAAAGGCGGCGTGTTCCCGCAGAGGCTTATTGACGTATGGGTGGAGCGTAAGCGCGCAGAATTAAAGAAGATGGAGCAAATTCCGAATCCGGCAGAGTTTAAGATGTATTATGATTTATAAAAACTTTGTCCATAAGAGAAAATGTGAAGGATATACTATGCATTAGAATACACCTTGATATGACATATAGAAATAGAGAAATCCCCGGGGATGTTTGTATTCTCCGGGGATTTCTTGAATTATATAGAGAGTTTTTGTCCGTTTCACGGAACTTTTACTTCGTTAAACATAACGCCGCCTTCCAGGACTTTCGTGTTTGTATAGCCCAGGGCTTTAAGACGGTTCTGCAGGAAGTATCCGCGTTTGCCTTTCGTACACACGAGCAGGAGCTTTGCGTCTTTCTCCAGACCTTCTATCGTTTCTGTCACTTGGGAAAGATTTACCCAGCGGGCGTTTGGGATGCCAGGGGCGGGCTGTACATCAAGAACCGTGTAGTCTTTGGCGGCTCCGGCGTCATATTCTGACGGGCTGATACTTTCCAGTATGCCGTCAAGCTTATTTTCTAATATATAACATGCGGTTACGAAAGGATGGATTGCTGTGGAAAATGGCGGTGCGTATGCAAAGTCCAGGGTATCGAAATCATCGAGTTTCATGCCCTGGGAAATCCCGGTTACCGCGATATCCACCATCTTATCTACCGCCCCGGCTCCAAGCACCTGAACGCCAAGGATTCTGCGGCTTTCCCGTTCGGCGGTGAGTTTCACGATAAAAGAAGAGGAGCCCGGATAATAGTGCGCTTTGTCATCTAAAATGCATACCGCAGAGACGGCGTCATATCCTGCCGCCTTTGCCTGTTCCTCTGTCAGTCCTGTCCGGCCGCCGTTTAATGTAGGAAGCAGGCGCACGACGCCGGTACCCAGGCAGCCGCCGTATCCGTTTCCAGCGCCGTACAGGCTCTTTGCCATAGCGCGGGCAGCCAGATTTGCGGTAGAACCCATAGCAGACCACTGCGGCTGTCCGGTCAGTGAATTTTTTACCATTGCGCAGTCTCCGGCTGCATATACATCGGGCAGGCTGGTTTTCATGTCCTCATCTACCAGAATAGTTCCTTTTATCATTTCAATGCCAGAGCCTGAGAGAAAGCTTGTAGCAGGCCGCACGCCTATGGCAAGGATAACCAGGTCTGCCGGGAGTGCGCCGTTATCTGTAGAGATGCTTTCGGCGTGTTCTGTTCCGTTAATTCCTTTCAGGCTTACGGAAGTAAGTACACGTATGCCGCCGGTTTTCAGCTTGCGTTTGGCGTATCCCGCCATTTCCGCATCAAAAGCATTGGGCATAATCTGGGGGGCGGCGTCAATAACCGTTACCTCCATGCCCAGTGCGGCCAGATTTTCCGCTGTCTCAAGACCGATAAACCCTGCGCCGCAGACTGCAGCTTTTCGACAGCTGTTTTTTTCGGCATAATCGCGGATCGCTACGGCATCGTCTGGTGTGCGGACACAGAAAACACCCGGAAGCTCCACACCTTCGACTGGGGGGATAAAAGGGACTGCTCCTGTGGCGATAATCAGTTTATCATAAGATTCCTCGAATGTTTTGCCATCTGTACGGCGGATAGATACCTGCTTTTTGGAGCTGTCGATACCGATAGCTTCACAGCCTGTCTGTACCTGTGCGCCAGTCAGCCCGGAATATTTTTGCGGGGAATTCACAATAAGCCCGTCTTTTGAGGGGATGTCCCCTCCGATATAATAGGGCAGTCCGCATCCTGCATAAGAAATATCCGTGCTTTTTGTAAAAATTTTTACTTCGGCCTGACGGTCGAGGCGTTTCAGTTTTGCGGCGGCTTTCGTTCCGGCCGCAACGCCGCCTAAAATTATATATTTCATTTCATAGACCTCCCGGGAACAGATTTTATGTGCCGCCGGTTCATCCGGAGGGATGGAGGCTGGCGGCACAGTAGTTTGTTTTTCTTTAATGAGAGCAGGTATGCTCTCCGCAGCCGCCTTCGTGGTGATGATGGTGGCTGCATTTTACGTTTGCATCGTACTCCAGCCTGTCCTCAAGGAAAGCGTCGGCTGCTTCGTCGGCTGAACCGGATACTCCGCCGTAGAGCCGGATTCCGGCATTAGCCAGGGCAGTCTGCGCTCCGGCGCCGATACCGCCGCAGATTAGTACGTCCACACCCTCATTTTTTAAGAATCCCGCCAGCGCCCCATGTCCGGCGCCGTTGCTGTTCACCACACGGCTTTCCTTTATAACGCCATTCTCAATATCATAAATTTTAAAATTTTCTGTGTGCCCAAAGTGCTGGAAAATATTTCCGTTTTCAAAGGTTACTGCAAGTTTCATAAAAATCGCCTCCTGTAAGTGATATCCTGCCGCCTGCTTTTCATAGATGCTGTGTAACAGTCCTGCATGATATGTTTTTCTTTCATGATAGCATAATATTTCGACTTGTGCTATACTTCCTTAAAAGTAATCAAAGATAAACTGTATCAATGGATTTTATTGAGAGAGGATACAAAGGATGATGAAAGAAAGATTAAAATACCTGATTATTGGAGCGGGGGCTACAGGGGGCTGCATTGCTACGTTTTTAAAGGGATCGGGGAAGGATGTGACGTTGATTGCGAGGGGAAAGGCGTTAGAGGCGATCCGGAAGAACGGCTTGCGGATTCGGAAAGGGGCTGAGGAGCGGCGCATTTTTGTGGAGGTTTTAGCGGAGGAAGAATATGGGGAGAAAGCGGATATTATTTTTCAGTGTGTAAAGGGCTATTCACTGGAAGAGACGTATCCGCTGATAAAGAAAGCATCAGATGGAAATACGGTGGTGATTCCGATTCTGAATGTTTATGGAACCGGAGAGAGGATGGCGCGGGAACTTCCGGGAATCCAGGTACTGAACGGATGCATTTACATTGCGGCATCTGTGGAAGAGCCGGGAACTATAAGGATGGGGAGCGATATTTTCCGTATTGTCTATGGCAGTGTGGATGGGAAAAAAGATCATCCTATGCTGCTTCAGGTTGAGAAGGATTTACGGGAAGCGGGCATCACCCCGGTATATACGGAGCAGATACGGCGGGATACGCTGCAGAAATATGCCATGGTGTCTCCGATGGCGGCTGTGGGGGCATTTTATGACGTCAGCGCAGGACAGATGCAGAAGCCGGGAGAGATACGGGAGCGCTATAAGGCGTGTATCCGTGAGATTGACAGTTTAGCAAATGCTATGGGAATTCCGTTTCCGGCAGACGTGGTGCAGACAAATCTGGATATTTTGGACAATATGGCGCCCGAATGCACCGCCTCGATGCAAAGGGATTTGAAAAGAGGCGGCGACTCAGAAATAGATGGCCTGATTTTTGAAGTAGTTCGTATGGGACAGCGGTATGGAGTTCCGGTGCCGAATTATGAAGAGATTGCGTCTAAATTTTTAAAATGAAAACTCTTTTTTCCGGAAGCATAATCGCCTACAATCTGCCCGCTTCCAAACAGTTTGTATTTGTAGGTGACAAGCCCCTCCAGTCCCACCGGGCCTCTGGCGTGGATTTTTCCGGTGCTGATGCCGACCTCTGCGCCGAATCCATAGCGGAAGCCGTCGGCGAAACGGGTAGAACAGTTCTGATATACTCCGGCGGAATCTGTGAGCTGCATGAATTTCAAGGCATTTTCCTGATTTTCCGTAAGGATGCAGTCGGTGTGGTGGGAGCCGAACCGGTTAATATGAGCAACGGCTTCCTCCAGGCTGTCCACCAGTTTCACAGAAAGAACCAGGTCTAAATATTCAGTGTCAAATTCCTCTTCGCCCATCACTTCACAGGAAATGATATCGGCAGCTTCTTTTGTGCCCCGCAGCTTTACACCTGCGCCTGTCAAGGCTTTTGCGGCAGCGGGAAGGAAGTCTCCGGCGATTCTGCGGTGTACCAGCAATGTCTCAACAGCATTGCAGGCGGCGGTGTACTGGGTCTTGGCGTCTACGAGAATCGGGATCGCCTTTTCCAAATCGCAGAATTCATCAGCGTAAATGTGGCAGACTCCGTCCGCGTGTCCCATTACAGGAATTTTTGTGTTGTTCATGATATACTGTACGAACTGGTTAGAGCCTCGGGGAATCAGCAAGTCTACACAGTCATGGCAGGAGAGAAGCTCGTCAATCTCATTGTGCTGCTCTGCCTGGAGCATGCAGCCTTTCGGAAGTCCGGATGCAGTAACGGCTTTATAAATAAGGTTAAAAAGAACTTTGTTTGTACGGGAAGTTTCTTTTCCACCCTTGAGTACCGCGCAGTTTCCGCTCTTGATACACAGGGCGGAAATCTGTACCAGCGCATCCGGCCTGGCTTCAAAAATAATGCCAATAACGCCGATGGGGCAGGTCACACGCTGCAGCGTCAGTCCCTCGTCCAGTTCCCGGCAGAGCTGAACCTGGGAGAGCGGGTCAGGGAGTCGGATTAAGTCAGCGATTCCTTCGATAACATCTGTCAGCTTCTTTTCATCAAATTTCAGACGCTTCATCACGGCAGGGGCGACGCCGGATTCTTTGGCGGCGTCCATGTCCGCCCGGTTTGCGGCAAAGATTTCTTCCCGGTTTGCAGTCAGGGCGGCAGCCGCGTCTGCCAATGCCTGGTTCCGTATTTCAAGAGAGAGGGCGGCCATAGCGGAGCTGTCCTCCTTCATTTTTCTTACTTCATTCCTGATATCCATAAGAGCTCCTTTCTGGCGGCAGCCACGCTGCCGGTGCGGGTTTGTGATAGACGTATTGTATCATATCAGAAGCGTTTTGCCAAACGCCAGGTTATGCAGGCGGCGGAATTTATACTTCAGTAAATCCAAAGACCGAACTGTAAAATAAATTTTGCTGCGTTTTATACAGCTGTGTGTTTGCAGGGCGGAGCGTATGAGAGTGGTTTAACGAATTTATGTATTGCGGAAGCACGGAGAACACTGTTATAATCGGAGAAAAAGCGATGTCGTAAAAATGCCGGAGGATTTTATGCTTACAAGGGAACAGAATATATTTTTGGCAAAGAAAACATTTGCAGAGCTGGTATATAACACAGCATACATCGAGGGGGCAATGTCACATTTCCACAGACGCAGATAATTATAGACGGGGTGGTTATAAAATTTTATGTTAATCACTAAAAAACTGTTTGAGAAAATGTATAAAAACGTTAGAACTGTGAGAGCAAGAGATGGAAAAAAGCCTGATTGAATGGATTTTGGAACAGAATAATAAGAGCAGTAAGGGACGCCTGGGAGAGCTTACGGGGAATAAATCCCTGAAGGATTTCCCGGATAACAGCAAGACAAGGGAAGAAGCAAAACGGCTGGAAGGGCAGAAGCTGCTGAAAGTAGACTGGTACGATGAAAAGAGCGTGATGAAGAAAATTTCCTACCGGGCGGAGGATTTGGAAACCTTTTACCGTATGGCAGGGCAGACGCCGCCTTGGCGCGTGCTGGAAGAATACAAAAAGCAGCTGCAGGCATTACTTCCGACGCTGAAAAAGGAGTGGATTCGGCAGTACTGTGAAGAAGAGCTGGTGGGGCAGCTGGAAAAGGGGAATATTCCCAAGAATCTTCAAAAAGAGCATTTCATGGACTGCCTGAGAGGGCTGGATGCGCTGGAGGAGCCTGGGTATAAGCGTCTGTTCAGTATCAGATACCTCTCGGATTCGAAAGAGTTTGAAAAGGAACTACAGCGTGTTATAGTT
Source organism: Hominisplanchenecus murintestinalis (assembly GCF_943193015.1). Classification (NCBI taxonomy): domain Bacteria; kingdom Bacillati; phylum Bacillota; class Clostridia; order Lachnospirales; family Lachnospiraceae; genus Hominisplanchenecus; species Hominisplanchenecus murintestinalis. The sequence goes on along the minus strand of NZ_CALPCM010000008.1, from coordinate 71,949 downwards.
ACGATCGCAAGAAACTATTGCCCGGATGTGACGGAGGGAATGGAGGATTCGGCGGTACTGTCCCAGATTTATCTTGAGGAATATTCGCAGGAACTTTGGATAAAAGGAAGCTTGCGGCTGAAACTGGAAAGACGGGAACAGGATTGCGGAGGGTTCGTGTATGGAGTAGCATTAAACAGCCAGACGCTGAAGAATGCAGAGATTTTGCCGGATCAGAAAATCACAAAAGTTATTACCGTGGAAAATAAGGCGAACTTTGAGAGTATGAAATATGAGGAAGGAACTCTTATTGTTTTCACGCACGGTTTTCTGGCTCCGGGCGAGCGGGAATTTTTGCGAAAACTGGTGAAGGCGCTGCCGGAGGGAACAAGGTATTACCATACCGGAGATTTAGATTTGGGCGGCGTGCGCATTTTCCACGATATCCGCACAAAAGTTATGCCAGAGCTGGAACCCCTGCAAATGGATGCAGATACGTTCCGCCATTATAAGAAGCTGGGTTTCGGCGAGAAAATCGAAAAGCAGGAGTATTGGGAAAAACTGCGAAAGGTTGCTGAACCCCGCCTTCAGGGGTTGATTGATGAAATATTAAAGGAAAGATGGGTCATAGAGCAGGAGAGCTTTCTGGCAGCGGGAGCACATAGGTGATAAGACTTTACTGATTCCTGTGTTCACAGTAACTGGCGAATAAAGAAATTGAAAAACAGGCGGCTTTGGATTATGATAATCTGGAGCTGTTTGGTTGTAGCAGAACGGATTGGCTGAGCTGTTACGCCTGTTTTTGAAAAAAGAGATATTTATCAGAGGAGGAATTTGCGATGGACAGAGAGATAGCGGTAATGTTATTGAAAAAGTATAACCAGGAGGAGTTTCATTTGCGCCATGCCGTGACTGTAGAGGCAGTTATGCGGTATTTTGCTGAGAGAAGAGGGGAAGATGTGGAGTTCTGGGGGCTTGCGGGGCTTCTTCATGATGTGGATTTTGAGAAATATCCGGAAGAGCATTGTGTAAAAGCGCCGGAGCTTCTGGCAGAGATTGACGCGCCGGAAGAGCTGGTTCACGCCGTGTGCAGCCACGGCTATGGTATCGTATCAGACGTGAAACCGGAAAAAGAGATGGAGAAAATACTGTTTGCGACAGACGAACTGACAGGGCTGATTGGCGCGGCCGCCCTGATGCGCCCGTCGAAAAGCACAAAAGACATGGAGCTGAAAAGCCTGAAAAAGAAATTTAAAGACAAGCGCTTTGCGGCAGGCTGTTCCCGAGATATCATACGCCAGGGGGCGGAACAGCTTGGATGGGAACTCGACGAACTGCTCGGCAGGACATTGGAGGCGATGCAGGAAAAGGAAGATGAGATAGAGAAGGCGTTTGGGGAGATTTATTGACTTTTTCTGGATAAAAGGTATACGTGTAGCAAATCATGATTTGTAAAATCGTGATTTGGTACATGGAGGGGAATAAAATTCATCACTTCATTTTGATTTGAATAGAAGTGGTGGATTTTATTTTTTGGGAGGAAACAAAAAAATATGTAAAAAAGTAATGATTTTTTGAAAAGTATGTGATATAATTTGACAAGAAATAATTTTAAGTTACACACAAGAAATCTTTAGAAGAGAAAAGATATGTTATGAGAGTAAAGTAGTATAAAATGTACAAATGTTTAAAATAAGGTAATGCATATGAGAGATATGGACACTAAGCATTTGGAAATACATTCAGAAAATTTTGATGAAATTGTAGAGGACATAAAGCAGAGAAACCTTTCAAGAAACAGAATGCCAAAGCTTATTATTGGAACGGGGCTGTCTATCGCGTATGGAATTCCTGGAATGAGTGCGAATACTCTTGGGAACGAAACGGGAGAGAAGCATAAATAAGGGGATAAGAGAGGTCAGGAAAAAACGAAAAAAGTCAGTACTATGATAAACTGGCAAATCTGGTTACCCGGTTAAAGGCCAAAGTGGATGATAATAAATATGGATTTGTGTTTAACGAGAAAGATACGGCAACTGCCGATTATCTTAATCGGTTTGCCGACAGAATTATGGGAAATGTCAGGCACGGGATAAAAGTCATAGACTTGTCTGAAGTACCCTCGGACATGTTTACCATTATAATCGGGATAGTTACGCGGCTGATATATGATATTCAGTTTTGGATAACCCCGGCAAAAGGCCAGGTAAGACACCCTTTGGTTCTGGTGTGCGATGAAGCCCATATCTACATGTCAAACGATATGTCCAAGATGAAAGCAGTAGAAAAAAGAGCGTTTGAAATTTTTGAAAAGATCGCAAAGGAGGGAAGGAAATATGGGATAGGACTTTTTATTGTATCTCAGAGCCCAGCCGAACTAAACACTACGATTATGTCCCAGTGCAATAATCTCATAAGTCTTAAAGTAACAAACGACAGAGATAAATCAGCAATGGCAGTGATGCTGACAGATTCCCTTGTTGGAATTGTAGAAATGCTGCCAAATCCGGACGTAGGCGAGTGTGTAGTCGTCGGTGACGCAATCATGTTACCCTCCAAAATTATTTTGGATAAACCGAAAGAAAAACCTAAAAGCGGGACGATTAATTTTGGGGATCGATGGTATGATGCGGAAGGGACTGCTTTTGATATTGATGCGGAGGCGGGGAATTTGATAAGGCAGGGGAGGGGGGAGCTAGAGAATATGATAGATAATCCACTGTTATCCGTCAGACTTTTGATTAATAGACTATGACAAAAGACATAATATTATTTGTTATTATGACGACCAAAACATTTAATAATTGTGATTATTTTACATTTTGCTATTACAATTGAGGGGGAGGATATATGCTTCAACTAATATTAAATCCTGTAGAAAATCTTCCATTTTTGTTTGATATAAAAATTTCCGATGAATTAAAAGGTTTATATGTATCCGATAAATTAAAAACTGAAAAAATAGTTCAAAACTCAAAAATTGGATTTTCAGGCAGAGAAATTACAAATTTAGAAATTCGGAATATTTACCAAAGCTGGAGTGAAAGACTAAATGTAAAACATCTTTCAATGAGACTTCTTTCTGGACTCCATGCCCATATTATATTGTTTATGGGATTGGGAAAGATTGGTGATACTATACTTCTTTTACCCGAATGTGCAGGAGGGCATTATGCCACAAAGCAAATATTAGAACGTTTAGGATATCATGTCATTGAAATGATTCCTGATATGAACAATTATTGTGTAGATGTTGTAAAAACCAAAGAATTGATAACACAAACAAAACCAAATTTAATTTTTGTAGATAGAAGTGAAGGACTTTACTATGAAGACTTCACTGAACTTATATCTGACGTACCGCCATCATGTGGAACCATATTTGATGCTTCCCAGTACTTGACTAATATATTAGAAAAAGATTTTATTTCTCCTTTTGATATGGGTTTCGATATAATGATGTCCACATTACATAAAAATTTTCCAGGTCCACAGAAAGCATTAGTTTGCAGCAGAGATGACAACCCATATTGGGATTGTATAGAAACCTCAATGTCAAACTATGTTTCAAATCTTCATGCTGAAAACATTATTTTGGCTGGCGAAATCTTGAAAAAGGAAAAAATACTTAAAAAGTATTCCTTTTTATTGTTATATAACAGTAAGCTTTTAGAACGTAACTTATTAAAGCTTCAATTACCAGTGGTTCCCCGCATCGAAGAAAAAGAGCAAACACACCATTTATGGTTGACTTTTTCTAATAACGAAAATGCATATCAATTTTATAAAAAACTCGAATTATGTGGATTATTGGTAAATTATAGGAAACTTCCATACAACTTAGGAATGGGAATACGCATGGGTACATCAGCCGCAACTTTACAAGGAATTAATCCTGATAATATTCAAGAACTTTCTTTGTTGATTGCAGATATTTATTTTGCTAAAGATATTGATTCAACGTTAATAGATAAAGTACAATTTTTTATAAACGGATTAATTCCGCTCACACGAACAGAATGAGGATATATATGAATCAAAAAGAACGGATGTTAGGGGGATATCCCTACCAAGCTGATGACAAATTACTTTCTAGAGAAAGAATTAGAGTTCGGAAACTAATAAAAAAGTACAATGCTTCTTCACCTTCAGAAATTAGAAAAAGAACAAATTTGTTACATAAAATATTAGGAAAACAAGGGGAAAAATGCGTTATACATCCTCCATTTTATTGTGATTATGGTTATAACATTGAGGTTGGAGAAAATTTTTTTGCGAACTATAATTGCATTCTGTTGGATATAAACAAAATAACTATTGGAAAAAATGTTATGTTAGCTCCAAGTGTAATTGTAACTACTGCGGGTCATCCGATACATTCTGAAGCAAGGAACTCGGGATGGGAATATGGAAAACCAATTAAAATCGGAAATAATGTCTGGATTGGAACAAATGTTGTCATTAATCCAGGAGTTTCTATAGGAAATAATGTTGTCATTGGATCAGGTAGCATTGTAATACAAGATATTCCAGATAATGTTGTCTGTGTTGGAAATCCCGCAAAAATTATTAAAAGAATTACAGAGGATGATAAACAATTTTACTATAAAAAAGAAAAATTTGATGTAAACTGGTGGGATAAATGAACTTTACAGTTCATTTATATTCCAGGTAGCGTATTTAATTTGTGTCTATGGCTTTTTGCCTTATTCCAGAGGCTGGGTGTGGGCAGCACCCACTAAGCCTTGTAAATGCTGGAAATTAGGAGGAATAAAATTTCAAAAACACAAAACCAATTACACCCTCTTATTCTACTGTGGAACAATTGGGTAAAAGGTAAAAATGATTCTAACATTCTCTGGGCTAAGTTTATAATTATATTTTTCAATGTACTTTATTATTTTGAGTTCTCGATTATATTTCCTTTCCTGTGCCTTCCTTTTTATGTTTTTGATTTTTTTTTCAAACTTTTGTATAGATATTTTTTTTATAAAAAATGAAAATAACACTGAATACAAATTCAATCGTAATTGTGCATATTGATTTCCTGAGTCCGGATTTGCCAATTCTTCATACTTTTGAGCTAATTCTAATTTCTGCTGTATTGTGTTCTTGAGTTCCTCATATTGGTCATTGCCATAAGATTCAATAATGGCAGGTGAACTTAACTGAATTAAAGACATTTTCAATTTAAAGGTTTCCGCATATGCTTGATATTCCAGTATATTTTCTCTAGTTGCAAATGCCATGTAATCCTCATAAAAACGCTCACATTCAGAAAAATTTCCATCATCAACCAACACAAGTTTAATATTGTACATATGATATTTTACAAATATAGCTGTCTTGTCTCCTATTTTATCAAACATTTCTATAGCTTTTAAATAAATACTGATAGTTTCTTTTGCAATCACTCTAAAATCAAATGTTTTCGAGTGCTCAATTTCAAGACGATTTTCAAATAGAAAATTATATTTTTCTAAGTCTAAACCTATTTTTTCAAATGCTAAGGAAAACAATATATCTTGTCCTAACATCAACCCAACTGCAAATTTTATATAATATGCTTCAAATTCTTCCAGCTTATTTTTTAGTATTCTGAATATCTTACTATTACTACCTATAAACAGTTTTAGTTTTTCCGGTTGAAAAATTCCTTCTAAAAAATATAATCGGAATAAATCAAAATACAGACGCCTCATTAAATGTAGTCCATCATAAGGGAAATCAGCAATTATAGTTTCTATTTCTTCTTGAAGATCACATGCTAAATTAAATAATTTTTGAAAATCAAAAATACCATGGTGCATATTAACATGTATTTCCCAATAATTACTTAAACTTTTTATATACAAATCATTAGAATTTAGTGCAGATTGTTTTATTTCAGGATATTTATTAATACTCTTATGATCAATCTGTACTAATTTATAGAATGCATCAGCATTCTGTTCAAGGTCCAGATAAAGAAAATAGAATTTTCTTGCTTCCTGTAACTTGCCACATCTATCACATAAAATACCAATCTCTTTATAATATTTAGTAATATCACAAACATTTTGTTCAAAAAGAAACTGCATTTCTGAATATAAATTTATGAAATTTACATTAGTTACAACATAACCAAATATTTTTTTTGCTTTAATAATATCTTGCGCCATCATACAATATAATAAATTTAAAATAGAGTTATTATCAGAGGCAAATAACTTTGATAGGTGACGAAAAAATTCAAGGTACCGTGCATTGTAATGTATTTCTTTTATACTTACTTTAAAATAAAATTTTGCTATCCGCTCATGAAAATAAAAATCTTCAAGAGAATTAGGATAATTTGTTATAAATCCTATTTTAGTTAATTCGTTCATGAGTCTCCTGCATTTTGTTTCTGATATCTGCGGAAGACATTTTACTAATATTCTAAAATTAAAACCACCAGTAAATAGGCTACATGCAATGATTGCTTGAAGCTCAGAACTTATTGTACATATTGTATTATTTTGTCCTAAAAATGACTGTATTTCTGGAAGCAAATTAAATACATCTAAATCTTTTTTCCAATATAATATATATAGATGAATTACTATTTCTGAATATTCAACCACCTGTTCTAAAGGGAAAAAGTTCTGGCAAAACATCATAAATTGTTCTTCTTGACGAACTATAAAATCATGAGGTTCCAGTGGAGCCAACGCATATTCAGTACCATTTTCCATAATGATTGTTTTAAGTTCATTTACTCTATCATTTTCTGATAAAAATTCTTCTGGATGGCGTAATAGTATAATTATAGCAAATGCATGATTATGTAATACTATCTTTTCCAATATACTAAGGCAGGTTCTTCCTGAAAGCTTATGCAAATTATCAAGAATTATCAGATAATTACTAAATCTTTCCACTTCATATTCTTTTATTAGTTTTTCTAAAGACATATCTGATTTACTTAAATCGAAATAAACAATATTACCATCTAGCTTTTGAAAAAGTTGGTTGTATTCTGCCTTTGAAATTAGATCTATTAGCAAATTTAAAATAGTTGTTGTCTTTCCACTGTATGAACTACCTTCAATCCAATATACACGCTTTTGAGACAACGTTGTATTACTTAATGAATTTAAAATATCATTCACCACAAATTGCTGTGTTTGTATAGTTTCTCTGTTATGAAAATAAAATAAATTGACTATATTTGAGATACAATTTTTTAATACTCTGGGAATGTATATATTTTTATATATATAAGTACATATATTATATGTCTTTCTCTTAATCCATCTGGAATTTTTAGAATTTCTCCTTATCAAATAACAGATTCCTGTTAATAATGATGGAATTGCAGTAACAATGAGTCCTGAAAGGATATCTTCTTGAAATGATGATAAAATAATATTGCGACCATTTAAAAGAAATATAATATTATTTTTGAAAAGAGGAAGTAAAACAAATGTCATTCCTATCAAAGTAAGTAGAAGCAGCGTATAACAATGTCCTAATATCCAGTCTAATATAGGCTTAAAGAAAAGCACGCGATATTTTTTTCTCATGATATTTTCCCCTACATAATTAATTTAACGGTAATTATAGTTAGACAAATAATTATATTATCTATTACCTCTTCTATGAAATCCAACAAACAACCATAAATCACCCATCCGATGTTATCCATTCTGACGGATAACAGTGGATTATCTATTAGATATCAAAGCAGGAAACTTGATATTATCTGGTAATGCCGATGAATTAGTAAATAAAAAGCATCCCTCTAAATCGTCCAGATTTAGAGGGATATTCCTTGCACATCTATTCTATATGAAAATCCTTCCGCGGATGCTTCCTCGTCAATATATCCCGCTGCTTAGACATCGCCACATGTGTATATATCTCCGTCACATTGATGGAGCTATGCCCCAGGATTTCCTGTATATATCGTATATCTACGTCCGCTTCTAAAAGGCTTGTGGCGAAGGTGTGCCGGAACATGTGTGGGGTAATATGCATGTCTATGGCGGCGAGGGCGGTGTATTTGTTTATCATCCGGCGGACGGACTGGTCGGAGAGTTCTCTGCCGTTCTGGTTTGCGAAGAAGTGGCCGCAGTTTTGGATTTCGGTGTTAAAATCGTTTTTGTATTTTTCGAGGATGTTGGCGACGGCGTCGCTTCCGATCTGGACTTTGCGCTCTTTGGAACCTTTTCCGTAAATTAAGATGATTCTGTCGTACAGGTTTACGGCATTGACGCTCAGGGAGCAGAGTTCGGAGATGCGGATTCCGGTTGCGAAGAGCAGCTCTATGACTGCGGCGTCCCGCAGTGCGTTTCTTTTCTGGTAATTTGTTTTTGCGTCTGATAGTTGCTTATATATAGTAGCTAAAAAGGTTTCGACAATATGTAGGGGGATGGTTTTAGGAAGAAGAGAAGGTTCCCGGAATTTTATTTGCATTTTGTTGAAGGGATTTCGTTGAATCAGTTCTTTATATTCGCAGTAGTGGAAGAGGGCTTTTAAGGAGGCTATCTTCCTTTTTACTGTTTTGGGCTTGTATTTTTGATGAAGCTCCCGGATGAAATCTTCCAGTAATCCGGTGGTAATTTCCGGAAGATTGACTGACGGGAGGTGGTTATAAAATTGGGCCAGGTCAATCCGATAGGCTTTTAGTGTTTTCACATCCAGCCTTTTTTGATGCTGGCAATATTCCAGGTAGTTTTTTATGCATGTGTGCAGGTCATTCATGATAAGTCTCCTTGTACATATGTTTGGGTTGTATAATGCAATAAATGCTGGCTGAATTGTAGCACATCTTTAATGGAAATCGTATAAAAATTTGGGGAGCGCTTTATAATGATTTTCAGAGGGCTGTTTATGTTAGAGCCTGTTTGAAAATTCATTCCTGCCATCTGCATGCCCCACTTTGTGTGATATCTGCGCCAAACTCATGTTACATAGCTTGTTATGTGCCCTTCATTTGGCACAAATCTCCCACAAATTGTGTCGCGTATCTGACAGAAAGCAATTTTCAGACACGCACTAGGGGAAAAGAAATTGTTTTATTTATGAAGAGGGGGGCAAAAAACAGAGAAACTATATAAAGATAAAAAATCCTTGTTTGCGGTCTTACAGGATGGTAAAATACAATAGTAAAATGTTCGGGGAATGTTATTGGATATATGGAAGGGTATGAACGATGTGTAAGAAGGGAGAATTCGAATGAAGTGTACAAATTGCGGAAGTGAGCTGCCGGAAGGCGCTGTTTTCTGCGGCGAATGCGGGATGAAAGTGGCGGGGCAGGAGAATGATCTGCCGTCGGAATGTTCCAGGGAGGATGCAGAGGAAATAGCAGATGCAGCGATGAAAAGAACTATGCCGCGTGTATATAAGACAGCGATTGCCGCAACAATATGCGCAGCAATAGGAATCGTGGGATTTGCGGTTAATCTGCTGTATTTTTCTGATGCAGATGAAGCAGGAAAAGTATCGGAGAGTACACATAAGGAAACGGAACAGACAGGGCGTACAGATACGGAGGATTCTGAGGCGGAAGATAAAAAGAACAACGGCGGAAAGGAAGCACCGCGCCAGGTTTCGGAGATAGATAAACGCTATCAGAAAGTGAAAGAGGCGGTTTCGTCGGGCGTGTATGAGAGGATTACTTTCGGAGATGGGATTTCTGCCTATTATGAGGATGAGGAATTGAAGCTCACGGGGGTTTCAGAGGATGTAGACGGCGTTTTGTATGACTGCTTTTATTACTATGAGGACGAGCAGCTGTTTTACGCGCATTATGCGGGGGAGGATGAGTACAAATTTTATTTTGAAGGGGACAAGCTGATCTGGCAGAGCCATGATGCTGATACGGGAACGGCGAAAAGCGGTGACGAAAAGGACGCAGATAAGGACGAAGCGTCTGCTGAGAAAGGAAAGAAGGTGCTTTCGGCAGGACGTTCCTATATGATAGATAAAAAGCTTGCTTTGCGGCTGGCCGGCAGCGTGGGAGAAACAAATGCCGCGTCGGGAATAGGCGCCGGGGAAACGGATCATATGCCGGGGACAGGCATCGGAGATATGGACTCTATGTCGGAAACAGGTGATGAAAATGCGGGCTCTATGTGGGAGACGGACAGTGAAGGGCCGGATTCCATGTCAGAAACAGACGCCGGCGATAGGGATTCTATGTGGGGAACGGAAAGCGGAAATATGGATTCTATACCGGAAACGGATGCTGTGCCGGGGACAACGGGGATGGAATCGTATCTGCCGGGCATCTACATGGGGGATGTTACAGAAGTTTCAGCCAGTTCTTCATTGTTTGAGAATAATATAACATATGAGGCAGGGTTTATGACGGACGGCGACGCCAGTACGGCTTGGATAGAAGGAGCGTCGGCACAGGATGCCGGGGAATCTGTGACACTGCGTTTTAATAGTTCTTACAAAGTGACAGGGTTTAACATCCATGCAGGATACCATGAGAGCAAGAGTATTTACCGTAAATATTCCCGCCCAAAGAGGATTTATGTGGAATTTTCCGATGGTTCCGGTGAAAGCTTTGTACTGAAGGATAAGTTTAAGGAGCAGAATATACAGCTGCCTCATCCTGTAGATACGCAATATGTGACGATTACGGTTGAATCTGTTTATCCGGGCAGCGAGTTTGAGAATATGGCAATCTCGGAGATCGAGATGTATTGATGAAAAGTAGCAATTCAGCCCAGGACTTTGCACTTGCTGCAAAGTTCGTGAAATAGCGTTTCGGTTGATGGGCATCAAGCCACCACGAAGTGGTTTTGCATGGCTTGATGCCAGGAACAGGAAGCCGAAGACTGAACTGTTACGATGAAAAGGCAGTTAACAGTGATTTTCAAAAGCGGTTTTAAAAGCATAAAATACCTTGACAAATATGGGATAAAAGCTTATAAATAGACGTAGGGTTCTGTGGCAGGTAAAGCGTACAGAGTTCGAAACCTGGAAGTTTTGTATCGAACAAAATAGGACGAAAAGAGAAATCAGAGGAGGATTATTCCATGAATAGGACAGAATTGATTGCAGCGATGGCAGAGAAAACAGAATTATCAAAGAAAGACGCAGAGAAGGCGCTCAAGGCGTTTACAGATGTAGTTGCTGAGGAGCTGAAGAAAGGCGAGAAGATTCAGCTGGTTGGCTTCGGAACTTTTGAGGTATCTGAGAGAGCTGCAAGAGAGGGAAGAAACCCGAGAAGCGGCGAGACGATGACGATTGCTGCATCTAAGTCCCCTAAATTCAAAGCAGGAAAAGCTTTAAAGGACTTAGTGAACGAGCAGTAAGATTGGAACAGCGGAAGAACGGAGCTGGCTCAGACCGAATGACAGGTGTGGGACAGCTCCTTTTTGATAGGATCCGGTTTGCAGGCCGGAAGATGTATCAACCGATGATTTTTGGTAACAGTGAAGCCGAAGGCTGAACTGTTACGATTTTTATGGAGGAGAACGAGATGAGACTTGACAAATTTCTGAAAGTGTCCCGCTTGATTAAGCGCAGGACAGTAGCAAATGAAGCCTGTGACGCGGGCCGTGTGTTTTTGAATGAGAAACCCGCCAAAGCTTCGGCAGCGGTAAAGGAAGGCGACGTCCTGGAAATACACTTTGGCACGAAAAGCGTGAAGGTAGAAATCCTGGATGTGCAGGAGACGGTGAAAAAGGACGAGGCAAAAGAACTTTATCGATATCTGTAACATAATTTCCGGCATCCCCTAATATATTTTAGAAAGACAGAAACAGGGCGGCAAGGAGGGGGCATGGAAGAAAAGCAGACGCAAGGAACGCATAAGGTAACGCTTTCCGGAAGGCACAGCGGGACAATTACAGGAGTATCCGATGTGCTCTCTTTTGATGAGCGGGAAATCCTTCTGGAGACGGGAATGGGAATGCTGACGGTGAAAGGCAGAGAGCTGCATATCAGCCGTTTAACGTTGGAAAAGGGAGAGGTTGATATTGACGGCATGGTTGACAGTATGATATATTCTGACAGCCGGAGCCAGAAAAAAGAAAATATGCTTGGGAGGCTGTTCAGATAGCATATGAGCCTGGGAATTCAGAATGAAATCTTTTTTTTCCTGGTCTGCACAGCGGCCGGGGTGCTGCTAATGTTTGGATATGATTTGCTGCGGGCGGTACGCCGGGTGTTTATCCATGAAGAACTGCTGGTTGCCGCAGAGGACTTTTTGTATTGTACGGCTGCAGGAATTATAGCGTTTATGGTGATTTTTATGAGGAACAGCGGCGTTGTGCGGGGATTCTCTCTGTGCGCTATGCTGCTGGGGATGGTCTTGTATCATATGAGCGCCAGCCGATTGGTTTTACGGGGGGTATCCGGGGTTTTACGACTATTTACGACAATTTTCAACAAAACAGTCGGATTCCTGTTTCGCCCGTTAGCGTTTTTTACTAAAAAAATCTATAAAAAAGCCCGAAAAGCATTGAAAAAGAGGATAAAAGGGGTTAAAATGACACTAGTCAAAAGAAGGGGAAGCAATTCATAAGGAAGGTCGTTTTATGAAAAAGAAAAAAGAAGGCAGAAGATGGGGCAACCGCAGTGCCATCCTGTGTATTACCATGGTTGTCGTCCTCCTGCTTGTGAACCTCGCTGTCCAGAGCCATGCGCTGAGGGAGAAGAATGCAGCATATGCAGAGCAGGAGGCCAGGCTGGAAAAGCAGCTTGCGGCTGAGCAGAAGCGCACCGAGGAGATTAATGGACTGGAGGAATATATGAAGACAGACGAGTATATTGAGAAGGTTGCCAGGGACAAGCTGGGGCTGATATACCCGGATGAGATATTGATTAAGCCGGAAAATTAATAAAGATAGAAATAAGGAGAGCGCTGCTGCGCTGCCGTTTGGGCGGTGCAGCGGCGTTTTTTGTCGAAAAGTTTTTTGGAATTGTTATACTGTTTTGACAAAAAACACCTGCCTGTTTCCGTATACTGCTTTTTGTGGGAGGGTACGGAAAATGGGTGAATTTGTAATTGCAGTCCTGATTGTAAGCGTGTTATGGGTAATGTGGGACGTGATTAAGCTGATATTAGGAGAACGCTACAGAGAAGAACAGATTTTAGAGTCGTGTGAGCCGGGACGTGAAAAGATGGAGCGGTATGCAGAGTCTTTCCGGCAGCTTGCAGGGACGTTTCGTAACATGCCCAGCAGGAAGGAAAAGTTTTCGGAAGAGGATATCGAAGAAATTTTCGGAGAGGTACAGAGGAAAGTGTGCAGTTTCTGTCCGGGATGGGATCACTGTTGGGAAAAAAACTGTGCAAGGACATACAGGGAGGCTTATGGGCTCCTGCAGGAGATAGAAGAGCAAGGCACAGGGGAACAGGCGCCTTTTCTGGAAATATGCTCTTGTGGGACAAGCTTCCTGGCGGCTATGAAAGAAAGTTTTCGGGTGGCGAAGCTGAATTTGATGTGGAGTAACCGTCTGCTGGAGAATCGGGAGGCTGTGGCGGAGCAGCTTTATGGGACGGCCGGAATTATGGAGGCAGCGGCAAGCCTTACTTATGAAGTGCGTCCTGTGGATGCAGGGCTGGAGAAGCAGATGGATATCAAGCTGAGGATGCATGGTATCGTGATGCGGGAAATGTGGGATGTCAGGAAAGATGCGGACAGGCTGGAGCTGTTTATCACCATGCGTTCTTCGCGGAAGGGACGCTGCATTTCTACCAGGGAAATTGCAGGCGTGGTTTCTGAGGTATGCAGCCGGAAGATGGTTCCGGAAAAAGATAGCCGCTCGATCATTAATCATGAGTACAGTACAGTGCTTTTCCTGGCAGAGCCGGAGTATATTATGTTGAATGGGGTGGCAAGAGTTACGAAGGACGGGGAGATGGTGTCGGGAGATAGTTTTTCCATGTTCCGGAGGGAAAATGGGCAGATGATTATGAGCCTGTCAGACGGGATGGGGTCGGGAACCTGCGCCTGCCGGGAGAGCGAGACGGTGATTGAACTCCTGGAGCAGTTTTTACATGCGGGATTTTCCAAGGAGACGGCAGTTCATATGATACATTCTACGATGATGCTGCAGAACAGTAACCAGATGTTTTCTACGGTGGATCTGTGTATGGTGGATTTGTATACAGGGGAATGCGAAATGATGAAAATCGGGGCGTCTACCACGTTCCTGAAACGGAAAGACTGGGTGGAATCTGTTTCGTCTACCAGCCTGCCCATTGGTTTTTTGCAGAAACTGGACTATGAGAGTGCGAAAAAGAAGCTGGAGCCGGGAGATTTTGTGATTATGGTATCGGATGGTGTGCTGGATGCGCTGCCCCACCGGAAAGCGGAGGAGATTATACAGGATATTATTTTAGAACAGGATACGAGAAATGCACAGGAAATGGCAAGGGAAATCCTGACCAGGGTATTGCTTTATCAGAAATGCTGTGCGAAAGACGATATGACTGTGCTGGTGGGAGGGCTGTGGCGGAACTGAACTAAAATCCGCAATTTTTGCGCTTGCAATTTTGCGCCTGCTTTTATATAGTATTTCTAAAAGATTATGGGCGGATATGGGAAATGGAAGAAAAAGTATTTGGATATATCAGGAAACACCAGATGATTCAGGAAGGTGACTGCGTTGTGGCAGGCATATCGGGAGGCGCAGATTCGGTATGCCTGCTTTTTCTGTTGGAAGCGCTGCGGGAACGTCTGGGATTTTCCCTGGAGGCAGTGCATGTGGAGCATGGAATCCGGGGGGAGGAGAGTCTTTCGGATGCCGGATTTGCAGAACAGCTCTGCCGCCAAAGGGGGATTACCTTTCACTTATATAGCTGTGATGTGCCCAAAAGGGCTGCGAAGGAGAAGCTGAGCATGGAAGAAGCAGCCAGAAAATGCCGTTATGAAGCGTTTGAAGCGGTATGCGCCGGAAAACAGCAGGCAAAGATTGCGGTAGCCCATAACCGGGACGACCAGGCAGAAACGATTCTCTGGAATCTGGCGCGCGGTTCGGGGCTTCGGGGGATGTGCGGGATTCGCCCGGTAAATGGGAAAGTCATCCGTCCTCTGCTGGAGATTTCCAGGGAAGAAATTGAGAGGTATCTGCAAGAGAGGGGACAGGGATTTTGTACGGACAGCACGAACCTGTCGGATAATTATACAAGGAACAGGCTTCGCAGGAATATCCTGCCGGAGTTGGAGGAGAGTGTAAACAGGCAGTCGCGGATGCATATCGCGCAGGCAGGCGAGAGGATACGGAGGGCGCAGGAGTATCTGGAAGGCTTAGCTGCGCGGAGGGCAGGAGAGCTTTCAGAGTATTGCGGCGAAGAACTTAGGGTTTTGGCAAAAGATTTCTGCCGGGAAGAGGAAGTGATGCAGGAATACATGCTGCGTATCTGGCTGGACAGGCCGGGGGCGGGGATGAAAGACGTAGGCGCTGTCCATTTGGAAGAAATCAAACGGCTGGCAGCCGGGCAGCCGGGACGGCGGATTGAGCTTCCGGGAGGGCGGTGTGTTCGTCGTACGGGACCTTATCTGGCGTTTGGTATGGAAGAAGCGTCAGAGGAGCGCCGGGAAGAAACGCCGCTTGCGGTGCCTGGGGAGTCCAGATGGGGGAAGTACCTTATTATTACCAGCCTGGAGCCGAATAAAAATCAAAATATTCCAGAAAAAAAGTATACGAAATGGCTGGATTATGATACAATAAAAAATACGATTCAATTGCGAAGCCGTAAAAGCGGCGACTATTTTACCGCGGACGGCGGGCACAGGAAACTAAAAAAGTACTTTATAGATGAGAAAGTTTTGAGAGAGGACAGAAACAAGGTACTTCTTCTGGCAGAGGGGAGCCATATCCTTTGGGTTGTGGGATTCAGGATTAGCGAAGTGTGCAAAGTGACGGAACATACGAAAACAATTTTAAAAATACATATTATGGAGGAAGAGGATTATGGAAGATAACATCCGCATATTATTACCTGAGCAGGAAGTCAACGAGAGGATTGCCGAGCTTGGACGGCAGATTAGCGAGGATTATGCAGGAAAGAGCGTACACCTGATCTGTATATTGAAAGGCAGCGTGTTCTTTACGTGTGAGCTGGCGAAACGCATTACCGTTCCGGTGTCGATGGATTTTATGTCTGTGAGCAGTTACGGGGCAGGCACGGAATCCAGCGGCGTGGTGAAGATTAAGAAAGATTTGGATGAACCGCTGGAGGGCAGAGATGTAATCGTGGTGGAGGATATCATTGATTCCGGGAGAACCCTGAGCTATCTGGTAAAGGAGCTGGGGGAGAGAAAGCCTGCAGGTATCCGTTTGTGTACGCTTTTGGATAAGCCGGAACGCCGGGTGACGGATGTAAAAGTAGATTATGTAGGGTTTAATATTCCGGATGAGTTTGTCGTAGGGTATGGGCTGGACTATGCCCAGAAGTACAGAAATCTTCCGTATATCGGAGTTGTAGAAGTGTAGCCGCCCGGACAGGGAAGGCTGCAGAAATGTCAGAAAGGGGACTTATAAATTGAGAAGTACATCAAAAGGAGCGGGGTTCTATCTTTTGATACTGGCGGCGGTATTGTTATTTGTGTTTATTTTCAGAAATGGATTTGAGACACAAGAGAGATATACATACGGCCAGTTTCAGAAGGCAGTAGAAGATAAACAGCTTGCGCGGGTGGATATCCATCCAAATGAGCAGGTTCCGACAGGGCAGCTTCTGCTGTATTTTGCAGACGGGTCAGATATGCAGAAATTGAATGTGGCAGATGTGAAGGAAGTTCAGGAATTGCTGATGAAAAACGGCATACCCAATTATATGCATGGGATTGAGCGTGAGAGTATATTCCTGAGTACGATTCTGCCGATTCTGCTGATGTCTGTTGTATTCATGGTGCTGATGGTGCTTATGAACCGGCAGTCAAACGGCGGGAATAATAAAATGATGAATTTTGGAAGAAGCCGCGCAGTGAAAATCATGCCTGATGAAAAGGGCGTTACCTTTAAAAGCGTGGCAGGACTGGTGGAAGAGAAGGAGGAGCTGGAGGAAATCGTGGATTTCCTGAAGTCTCCGAAAAAATACCTTCAGGTAGGAGCCAGGATTCCGAAAGGGATTCTGCTGGTAGGCCCTCCGGGAACCGGAAAGACGCTTCTGGGAAAGGCAGTAGCCGGGGAGGCGGGAGTTCCGTTTTTCAGTATTTCCGGTTCGGACTTTGTGGAAATGTTTGTGGGCGTGGGCGCATCCCGCGTCAGAGATTTGTTTGCAGATGCCAAGAAGAATGCGCCGTGTATCGTGTTTATCGATGAGATTGATGCGGTGGCAAGACGGCGGGGTACCGGAATGGGCGGCGGCCATGACGAGAGAGAACAGACGCTGAATCAGATGCTGGTAGAGATGGACGGCTTTGGCGTGAATGAGGGAATCATCGTGATGGCGGCTACGAACCGGGTAGATATCCTGGATCCTGCGATTATGCGTCCGGGACGTTTTGACCGCAAGGTTAGTGTCGGAAAGCCTGATGTGAAAGGGAGGAAAGAAATCCTGCAGGTTCATGTGGCCGGAAAACCACTGGGAGATGATGTGGATTTGGAAGAAATCGCACGAACCACGGCGGGATTTACGGGCGCTGATCTGGAAAATCTGATGAATGAGGCGGCTATCCAGGCGGCAAAGGCAGGAAGGGCATATATTATACAGCGTGATATACGGGAGTCCTTTATAAAAGTAGGAATCGGTGCGGAGAAGAAAAGTAAGATTATCTCTGATAAGGAGAAGCGCATTACTGCATATCATGAAGCGGGGCATGCGATACTGTTCCACGTCCTTCCGGATGTAGGACCGGTGCATACGATATCCGTCATTCCTACCGGGATGGGAGCGGCAGGATATACCATGCCGCTGCCGGAAAAAGACAGGATGTTCCGTACAAAAGCGCAGATGCTGCAGGATATTATCGTAGGCTTTGGGGGCAGGGTTGCAGAAGAGCTGGTGATTGGAGATGTAACGACAGGAGCGTCCCAGGATATCAAGCAGTCTACAGAAATCGCCCGGGCAATGGTCACGCAGTATGGCATGTCTGACAAAGTTGGCATGATTCATTATGGAAATGACGGCGAAGAAGTGTTTATCGGGCGGGATTTGGCGCACAGCAGAAGTTATGGCGAGAGCACGCAGGCGCTGATTGACAGTGAAGTGAAGCGTATCGTGGATGAGTCTTATGCAAAGGCGAAAAACTTGATAGAGCAGCATATGGATGTACTGCACAGCTGTGCAGAGCTTTTGATAAAACAGGAAAAGGTTGGAAGAGAAGAGTTTGAAGCGCTGTTTGAGCGGACAGAGGCTTAAAAGTAGGGGAATCGAGAAATGGATTGTGAAAGGTGCATAAAAATATCTGGTGATTTTTGTGAGATTTGTGCACACTTCTTTGGGGAGAGATGCTATAATAATCATCGTAAAAACCCCCAATACATTAATAGTTTTTGCTACACCCCATAAGAGAAATACCTTCTCCAAAAAAAGACGGCTTAAAAGCCGTCTTTTTTACGCGGAAGCGCAGTTTCCTGGTTTGTGGAAAAAATGTCTGGTTGTGCAGAAAGCAAAGATAGTATACAATAAAGGTATAAATGCAAATGGATAAAGGAGATACCATGAATCAGAGAATTACGGATATAGACTATTTAAAGAAATCAGAAACCTATGCAATGCAGATGCGTCCGGTGTTCCGCTCGGGAGGATTGTTTAGTGACGAGACAGAGAACTATGTGAGTCCGATGGAACCGGAGCCTGGCGACACCGTTACAATCCGTTTTCGGACAGTGAGGAATAATATAGATTACGTGTACTGGATTAGCGATGCGGATAGGATACTGATGGATTATGAAAAGACAGAGGGGATTTTTGACTATTACAAGATAGAAATTATCATGGGGACAGAGATTATCCATTATTATTTTGAAGTACGTATCGGGAAAATTTACTGCTTTTATAATAAAAGAGGGGTGTCTCGGAACCTTCAGGAATACTATGCATTTTCGATTGCTCCGGGCTTTAAGACGCCTCAGTGGGCGAAGGGGGCGGTCATGTACCAGATTATGGTAGACCGTTTCCGGAATGGCGATCCGACAAATACGGTGGAGGACGGGGAATATTTTTATATTGGGGACAGAGCCGTACAGGTTAAGGATTGGAATAAATATCCCGAGGGCTATATGGCTATCCGGGAATTTTACGGCGGAGACTTGCAGGGCGTGATAGACAAGATGGACTATCTGCAGGAGCTTGGTGTGGAAGTTTTATATTTTAACCCGATTTTTGTATCGCCCTCTAACCATAAATATGATATACAGGATTATGACTATGTGGATCCCCACTATGGGAAAATCGTGAAGGACGGCGGTACGGTGCTGCCGGAGGGATGCACAGACAACAGGCAGGCGAGTAAATATATCCGCCGGGTGACGAGTAAGGAAAATCTGGAGGCCAGCAACCAGTTGCTGATTCAGCTGATTGAGGAAGCGCACAGCCGGGGGATGAAGGTGATTTTGGACGGGGTATTTAATCACTGCGGTTCTTTTAATAAATGGCTGGACAGAGAGCGCATCTATGAAAACCAGGCAGGTTATGAGAAGGGAGCTTATGTGTCGGCTTCCAGTCCGTACCGGAGCTTTTTCAAGTTCAACAATATGCATCAGTGGCCGTACAATCCGTATTACGACGGCTGGTGGGGACATGATACGCTGCCTAAGCTGAATTATGAAAAGTCAGAAGAGCTTTATCAGTATATTATGGATATTGGGAAAAAATGGGTGTCGCCGCCGTTTAACGCGGATGGCTGGCGTCTGGATGTAGCGGCGGATTTAGGTTTCAGCAGTGAATACAATCATAAGTTTTGGAAAGAATTCCGTAAGGTGGTAAAGGAAGCGAATCCGGACGCTCTTATCTTGGCGGAGCATTATGGGGATGCAAGTTCCTGGCTGCGGGGCGATGAGTGGGATACAGTTATGAACTATGATGCCTTTATGGAGCCTTTAACCTGGTTTTTTACCGGAATGGAAAAGCACAGCGATGAGTACAGGGAAGATTTGCTGGGCAACCATGATGCTTTCATCGGGGCGATGAGCCATCATATGTCAAAATTCCTTGCTCCATCCCTGCTGACATCTATGAATGAGCTGTCCAATCACGACCATTCGAGGTTCCTGACCCGTACGAACCATAAAGTGGGGCGTGTGGACCGCCTGGGGCATGAAGCGGCGGCAGAGGGCATAGACAAAGCGGTGATGAGGGAGGCTATTGTGATGCAGATGACATGGCCGGGCGCTCCTACGCTGTACTATGGAGATGAAGCAGGCGCGGTAGGATTTACAGACCCGGATAACCGCAGAACGTATCCGTGGGGACAGGAAGACGTAGAGCTGATAGAGTTTTACCGGAAGATGATACAGATCCATAAAGCATATCCGGCGCTTATTCACGGTTCCCTGAAATTTCTGGAATGTCAGTGGAACAGCATTAGTTATGCCAGATTTACTCCCTATGAACAGGTTGTGGTGGTGTTTAATAATGGAAATTCTCCTTTGGAAGTCTCCCTTTCCGTGTGGGAAGTAGGTGTGCAATACGGAAGTAAAATGCAGAGGATTCTTTTGAGCAGCCGGGAAGGGGTTACAACTGAGCCGGAAGAGTACGAATGTGTGAAAGGGAAGATTGACTTGACGCTTCCGGCGAAGGCGGCAGCAGTACTTTGGAATAGAGAAGAGCCTATAAGCACGGAGAGATAAAAAGAAAACGATAGATATTTAGTAAAAAAGCGTTCCGAGATTTTGGAGCGCTTTTTTGTGTCTTTTACAGGAAATGTGTGAAGGATTTCCTGTAAAATAATCTATGTATAGAATGTGCATAAAAGCAAGAAAATGCGAATGAAAATTAGGCAAAATACACAAAAGAGCCGCAAAAAATTTATGAACTATGCTCATGGAATTTTACTAAAATAGTGATATAATAGTCTTAAATAGCAGAAAAAAATGAGATAACACAAAAATAGATAAAATATTATTGGGAAAATACCTGGATATATAAGAAAAATGCAGCATAAACACAATAATAATCACATATTTTTGATGATTTTCTGCTTATAAAAAGACTAAATGATGATTAAAGGGGGGAGATGGAAAAAGAATTAGTAAACAAAAGTGCTCATTGGATTTCTAAAATACAGATGAAAGGAGATGAAAAGCGTATGAAGAAGGGCACATGGAAGAAAAGATGGTGGATGGATTTTGGTATCGGCGTTTTATTTATGATGATGGGGGTTCTGGGAGCAGTGCAGGTGTCGGCGGCAGAGCCTGTAATTTCTACAGTCAGCGCGCCGGAGGCGGATTTGAAACTTGAATTTTGGCTGTCGGAAGGTGTTCCCTATTACCGGATACAGAGCAATGGGAAGGTACTGATTGAAGATGCGAAGCTGGGACTTAGTACTTCTTTGGGGGAACTGAAAGACGGATTTACTGCAGGTACCCCGGTTTTTGCAGAGAATGATACATCGTGGAATCCGCTGGTAGGAGAGCAGGAAACGGTTCGGGATGCTTATAAAGAAATGGAGATTGTACTGACGCACAGCAGCGGGACGGTTTTGAAATTTGCGGCGCGGGCATATGATGAGGGAATTGCGTTTCGTTATGAGCTGCCGGAAACAGAGGCGTCCTACACGATTTCTGATGAGTATACGCAGTTTTCATTTCCGGCGGGGACGATGGCAAGCGTGCATGTTGCGCAGAACCAGACAGTTCCAAAGAAAATGTCAGTGGATAGCTTTCCGGGAGGCGTGATGCAGCGGCCTATGACGCTGCAGTATGACGACGGGCAGGTGCTGACAATCTGTGAGGGAAATCTGGATAATTATGGTGTAATGGTATTAAAAAAGGATGATTCCAAGGCGAGGACGGTTAAGGCGGGATACACTAGTTATAAGCCGTCGCATCTAAATGAAACGAAAGGTCCTGATATTACGGTTTCGCCGGAAGGGCCGGGAGCTACTCCGTGGCGTGTGCTGGTAATAGGAAGAAATGAAACGGAACTTATGGAGCATTCGTCTATCGTGATGAATTTGAATGAAGAGCCGGATGAAGAAACGTATAAGTTTTCGGAATGGCTGGAAGCAGGAAGCTGTCTGCGCGCGGCTACCGGCATGAACAATGCGGCGATTAAGAACATTATAGACCAGGCAGAGAACAATGGGTTTAAGTATGTGCTTCTGGATACAGGCTGGTATGGGCCGGAGTATGATGTAAACTGTGATCCCAGGCTTGACCCGAAGAAACTCGATCCGGCTGTGCCCAGCGATAAGATTCTTCTGGATAAATATTTTTCTACAGAGGGCGGATATGACGGACAGGGAGAAGGCGTGTTCAATACCAGAGGAAATGGGTTTGATGTATACAAAGATTTAGGTACGCCGGGAAGCTTTAATACAAACGTAGATATTCCTGAGCTGTGCGAATATGCAAATGCAAAGAATATTGGAATTGTTTTGTATGTAAATGGGGTGTATTTTCCGGACTCCAGCGGAAGGAACCGTTTTACTACTGACGAACTGTTTGGATATTTTGAAAAATGGGGCGTAAAAGGCGTAAAACCGGGATTCGTGCATGTGCGGGCGCAGGATTATGAAAAATATATGGAGCACGTGATTGCGATGGCGGCAAAGCATAAGCTGGTTATGACGATTCATGACGAGTATGTAACTACCGGAATCGAACGTACATATCCGAATTTGATGCAGGTAGAAGGAATCCTGGGCGATGAAGGGATTGGAAAGAGCGCCCCACAGATAGAGGAAGATATCGCGACGCTGTTTACCCGAACTGTCCAGGGACCGGCAGACCATACTTTCTGTTATCCGGGTAAAGGAACGAAGGCGTATGCGCTGGCGTCGCCGCTGATGTTCCGGGCCGGTATGAGCGTTCTCTATTGGTATACAAACCCGGAGAGCGTACCGGAGCAGGATAAAGAGAAAATGGGATTCTGGAAGGGGATGCCAACTAACTGGAGCAGGAGCCTGTATCTGGAAGGAAAGATGTATGAATATGCGACGTTTGCCAGAAAGAGCAGAGACGGGGACTGGTATGTAGGAAGTTTATCAGCAGTTGAGCGTACTTTGAGAGTCCCCCTTGATTTCCTGGACGCGGACGCCTGGTATGTTGCAGACGTCTATGCAGATGGGGCGGATGCAGACGCCCGTGCAGGCTGGAACAGCGGGGCGAAGGCAAAGCAGATGCTGGAGAATCAAAAATATCTGGTGAACAGGGATACGGTTCTGGAACGAGGGATGAAATATGGCTATGGGTATGCAGTAAAACTAACGAAGGCATCCCGGGAAGATGTAGAAACATATCCAGAGTACAATATTTACCGGGAGAAACTTATTGCACGGATAAAAGAATTTGAGAAACTGGATGAGGGAAACTATACGACAGACTCCTGGAACATCTTTAAAACCGCGATGGAAGCTGCCCGGGGCATTCTGGAAGCAGATGAAGTTTCGGATGCTCAGCTGATGGAAGCGGCGGAAAATCTGGAGAGTGCAAAAGAGCAGCTGGCTTCCACAAAACGGGTGACAGAGCTTTTGGCAAAAGCAGAAAGGTATGTATATTACCGCTATACAACAAAGAGCTGGACGGTACTGGATGAGGCTCTGGAAGAGGCAAGGGAACTTCTGGAGGGAGCTTTTACCCAGGCAGAGCTGGATGCAGCGGCAGAGAGAATAGAAAACGCCTTTGACGGGCTGGTAAAAAATAAAAACGCGTCGGTGAAGGAAAGTGTTTATCTAAGCGATTTGGAGTATGATAAAACGAAGTCTGTCTGCGGACCGAACAACACAAGACCGGGAAATATCCGCAAGGATAAGAACCGTGCAGGCGGCACTTTGACCCTGAAAGTGGATGGCGTTGAGCGTGAATTTACGAAAGGCATGGGAGCGGATGCGCCCAGCGATGTGTATTTCAATATTTCGGGGCTGGGGCTTGATGTATTTGAAGCCTATGTGGGCGTGGATGCGGCAAAAAAAGATATGGGAGATATCGTGTTCCGCGTATACGGAGACGGAGCGCTGTTATATGAGAGCACGCCATCCGGATCAGGAGCGAATAATGCACAGTTTTTCAGCATTCCAGTGTCGAATGTCAAGGAACTGAGGCTGGAGGCCGATATGCATGGAAGCGACCAGGGTGACTGGGCAGACTGGGCGGACGCGAAGCTTATGTCCTATGTGAATCCCAATGTCTATCTGGAAGGATTGACAGTTGACGGGGAGGACTTTGATGGGTTCCGGCCAGAGAAATTTAAATATGTATACCCGGTAAGTGAACCTGATCAGATACCGATGGTAGAAGCAGTTCCGGTGAATGGAAGCGTATACTATTCTATTGAAGATGCAGAAGATATTCCCGGAAAAACGGTAGTAAAAGTGAGAAAGAGGGACGGCAGCTTTCAGGTTTATGAAATCCTGTTTGCAGAGCTGGCAGGTTCGGATTATATCAGTGATTTACCAAATGATTTCATCGTAAAAAATACACTGTACAATAAGACTGTTTACAAGGATGTTTCTGTAAAGGGGGATAAGCTTGCCATTACAGGCGCAGACGGCAGCACAGCCATGAACTTTGATAAAGGAATCGGCATTCATGCCTGTTCGTCCACGGATTCAGACGTAGTTTATAATATAGAAGGCAGAGGATATGACAGGTTTGAGGGGTATGCAGGCATTCGGTATGCGACTCATACAGAAGAGGTAAACGGCGCTTCGCCTACAGGCGTTCCGCGTTCTAAGATTAATTTTAAGATTTATGTGGATGATGAAGCAGTGCCGAGATTTGAGAGTGGTGAGATGACTTCCAGAACTCCGGCGGCTTATTACAACATAGACGTCCGGGGAGCCAGTACCCTCCGCATTGTGGCAGACGCATGTAAGGATCAGTCGGCAGATCATGGGGCGCTGTGCGGCGCCAGGTTCCTGAGCTACAGGGATATTTACAGCATTGCGGGCAGGGTAAATACCGGTAATGTGCCTGTAAGCAGCCGAAAGATTCCGGTAGAACTGTATGGAGAGGATGGTAAATTGGTAGATGAAACGCTGACGGATGCACAGGGTGTATATCAGTTTACATCGGTTTTTGCAGGAAATTATTCCGTCAGGATAGCAGCCGGAACAGATAGTATGGAGGCAGTAGTACCGGTTGCCGTGACTTCCGAAAATATTATAAATGCAGATGTGAATTTGGTTCCTCTGGAGTTTGATGTTTCGGTGGTTCCGGTAGAAGGTGCGAGAGTGTTAACAGATAAGGAAGCGGCGTGCGAGGGTGAGACGGTAACTATTTTTGTGGTAGACATTCCAGAGGATAAAGAGTTCCTGAATGTTGAGGCGAAAGGAGTTTCGGGCAGTGCGTTGGAACTGACGGAAGTTCCGGATCAGCCGGAGATACGTTTTACCTTTATCATGCCGAAACAGGACGTGCGGGTAAAGGTAAAGCTGACAGAAAATGAGGCGTTCCAGGCAGCAGTGCGGGAGGCGCAGGCAGTAGATGGGAAAATACTTGCCATCGGGGATGTGACGCTTGCAAAGAAAGCAGTGATAGAAAGCGTGAGGGCGGAGTATGAAGCATTGTCAGCACAGGCGAAAGCTCAGATAAAACAGCTGACCCTTTTGGAACTTTCCGAGTACAAGTGGAGCATTCTGGATCTGCAGAGACAGGCGGCAGAAGCACAGGCAGCAGCAGAGGAAGCCGAGCGTCTGGCAAAGGAGGAGGCAGAAAAGGCAAAGGAGCAAACGGAAGAGCTGCTAGAGAAAGCCCAGAAAGAAGCTGAAGAGGCAAGGAAAAAAGACAGGGAAGCGGCAGAAGCCGAAAGGGTAAAGGCTCAAAAAGAAGCAGAGGCTGAAAGGGCAAAAGCTCAGAAGGAGGCGGAGAACCAGAGAGCCAGGGCAGAAGAGCTGCTGAGACAGGCAATGGAACTTCAGAAGCAGGTAATAGAGCTTCAAAGACAGGCGGAAGAGTCGGCACTGAAAGCAGAGTTTAAAGCTTTAAAACCTGCAATGTCTAAAGCGGTAAGCAAGAAGAAAAAACAGATGAGCTTATCCTGGAAGAAAATAGACGGAGCAGAAGGATATATCATCCAGTATGCAGCAAAGTCCAGCTTTAAAGGGGCGAAAAAAATTACTGTGAACCAGAAAAACTCTTATGTTATCAAGAAGCTGAAAAGCAAAAAGACTTATTATGTGAAGATAACAGGATTCCGCAAAATAAATGGAGAAATGGTTTACACAGGAACCAGCGCGAGGAAGAAAGTACGCGTGAAATAGTGAAAAAAGAAAGACAGCCAGGGGGCGGTGGGAATGATTCTCGCCGCCCCCTGGCTGTTGGGGTATTATGAGAGTCGCTTAATATTCAGCGTTGCTGGCATTCCACATACAGATGTCTGTATCATAAGTACTATAGCTGCCAGTTCCGACATAATAAGTACCAGCGGGAAGGGAGGCATATGTTTTTTGTTTTTCTGCCTCGGAGGAAGGTTCTATGACAGCACCCTGCTGGTCATAAAGCTGAACATATCCAGAGTAGGACTCTAATATATAATCGGCTGTCTCTGTAATCTGGATGACTCTTGCTGTATATGCATCAGCATCAGCATACCAATCGCCGTCAGTATCATATACCGACTCTTCGGGGAGAGAATATTTGGTGCCGTCACAATCCATTGTATAGTCGCTGTCTTTGGCCGCCGGGTAACGATATGTTTCTGTAGTGCTCTGTCCGGTGGGCGTGCTTACGACAGATGCCTGAACGGCTGTGTTGATGACGCGTACAGCGGCTGAGAGCCTTACGTCTGAATATGTTCTGGTCAGGGTCATTCCGCTGAACCAGCTGCCGTTCCAGGCTTCGTGCGTATTTCCCCCGCTATTTGTTATATCGCTGGTTAGCGTATACGTTCCGGGTCTCAGATACAAAGTTGAGCCATATCCTGCCCGTTTATTATTGATATACCATGTTCTGTTAAGGCTGGCGTCTGTGTTTCCGGATATCAGGCTCACTTTATAGAGCGGCAGTGTGAAATCATATCCCGACCTGCTTGCTGTCATGGCCTGGTTTTCGATGTAATTATCAGCAAAGCCGGCAATGCTTTCTGTGCTGTCTCCATAGCTTATTTTAACGTCATATGTTCCAGGTATAAGCGTTGCAGTATAGATTCCTTTCTCATTAGTGTAGAGCCCGCCGCTATAAGCATAGCGGTTTGCGAGGTTTTTATTTATGAAGCGTACGTAAGCGTCTTCCATAGGGTTTCCCTGCGCGTCTTTAATGTACCCGCTGACGCTGATTCCCTGCGCTACGTGGAACACTGCCTGGAAGTTGCAGAAGCGCGCCGGATTTTGCGTGTCTGTTGCGCGGACAGTTACTGTGTAATCGCCGGGGGTCTTTGGATAGATAGCAATGTCGCCATCCCCGTCAATGTGCGCGCCTGAGTTTTTCGGGTCTGCGAGAATCTGACAGCGGTAGGAACCGCTTCCACCAACAATGCTGGGACTTACATACGTAGCTCCAGCGTCAGTCGATACGATATAGCGGGGAGCGGCGGCTCCTGCCATGACTGTGTCAGAACCGATGGCAAAATATATATTTTTGGTCATAGTATTTCCTAATTCGTCTACCGCGGTAAAGACAGCCTGTGTTACGCCGGGCTGTGTGGGAGTTCCGCTGATTTCCAGATAAGATTTATGCGGCGTTGCCGTCAGGCCGGCCGGGAGCCGGTTGATTGCGTACTGGCTGTATCCCATTTCCTGAGAACCAAAAGAAAAATCATCTGAAAATTCGTCCCCTACCCATCCGGTACGGACGACATCATCTGTATATGCACAGACAGGATCAAGATACTGGCATTCCAGTATTTTATTTCCCTGAAGCGCGGGGATTGAGAGGCGGATATAGCTGCCGGTATAAATGTTGTCATGCAGAGAGAGACGATAGTTTCGCTGGTCATTGGTTGAGAGGGCGGCAATTTTTACATTGCCCCTGTAAGCGCCGTTCACATATGATTTAGCATGGACGGATATCTGCCCTGCAGACAGAGAGAACGCTTTGTTTAATGAAAAGCTAATCATATTAGAATTTAGGATTTTCATTCCTGTCAGGCTTACAGAATCATTTACCGTCACCTTACAGGAAGCTTTTTTGTTTGAACCGTCAATCGCCTGGGCTGTAATGGTAGCAGTGCCGGCGCCTACGGCGCTGACTACGCCTTTTGAACTTACAGTAGCGGCTTTGGGGTTAGAAGATTTCCAGCCGACAGTTTTTACCGCCCCCTTCTTTGCTTTCACAGTTGCTTTTAATGAAAGCTTTGCTCCTTTTTCCAGGGTAGCTTTTTTCTGCTTGAGCGTTACTTTGGTGACAGGGGCTTTCATGACCTTTACAGTGATAGCGGCTTTCTTTTTCTTGTTTGATTTGGAAGTTACCGTGATTTTTGTAGAGCCCGGTTTGATGCCTTTTATGACGCCCGAAGCGCTGACAGAAGCAATTTTACTGTTTTTAGACTTGTAGGAGACTTTTTTGTTTGCCTTTTTGTTAGGCGTGGCTTTTACTGTTGTTGCCAGCTTTACTTTCTTTCCCTTTGCCACATATACAGTCTTTTTGTTTCCGGAAAGGCTGCTTGCGACAGAAACGGATTTGATTTTGACTTTTTTCTTTGCTGCTTCTGCAGATGGCGCATTGCTTAAAATGCCTGTAAACAGCATTGCAAATGCGATGAGCAGGGCGGCAATTCTCTTTCCTTTGTTCATTTTGTTTCCTCCTTGTTAAAAATAATTGAAAATTAATGAGTAGCACTTTTATGTGC
The DNA here is from genome assembly GCF_943193015.1 of Hominisplanchenecus murintestinalis. Taxonomy (NCBI): domain Bacteria; kingdom Bacillati; phylum Bacillota; class Clostridia; order Lachnospirales; family Lachnospiraceae; genus Hominisplanchenecus; species Hominisplanchenecus murintestinalis. Next base: position 43,145 of record NZ_CALPCM010000008.1, on the reverse strand, counting down.
TAAATAAAATTTTAATACTTTAAAACAGAAAAGTCAATAATCTAATATAGAGATAATTAAACGATAATAATCAAAAGAATCATAAAAGAGCGGAACCGTTTTGGTTCCGCTCTAACAGGATAAAGATATAGGTTTGTATCTTTAGAAATCCCCTACCACACAGGCGCGCAGGATGTTTGTCTTTCCGGGCGTCCCAAGTGGAACTCCGGCAGTCAGGATGGCGATATCGCCTTCTTCTACCAGGCCGTTCCGTTCCGCGGCCTCCACAGCATGGAGGAACAGGATTTCAGAACTGTATTCTTCTTTAATCATGATAGGCTGTATGCCCCAGCAGATGTTGAGCTGGCGGCAGGTATGCTCGGAGGTGGTGCATCCCACAATCAGGCATCCGCAATGGTATTTGGAAACCATGCGCGGAGTCGTTCCTGATTTGCTGACGGTGATGACAGCCTTTGCTTTCAGTTCGTTAGCGGTCAGACAGGCAGCGTGGGAGATGGCGGTCGTCACATCAGGGTTTTCAATATGGGTATTTTCGCGGAACATCCGCGGATAGTCGATATCGTTTTCAATGCGTTCCGCGATGCGCACCATAGTCTGCAGGGATTCCACAGGATACAGTCCGGCGGCTGTCTCACCGGAGAGCATAATGGCGCTGGTTCCCTGATAAATGGCGTTTGCCACGTCCGTGGTCTCGGCGCGGGTAGGACGTGGATGCTTTATCATAGAGTCCAGCATCTGGGTGGCCGTGATAACCTGTTTTCCGGCAGTATAAACTTTACTGATAAGCTCTTTTTGGATGACGGGAACCTCCTCTAACGGAATTTCTACGCCCATGTCTCCGCGGGCAATCATGATGCCGTCGGCGGCCTCGATAATTTCATCAATATGGTCTACGCCCTGGCGGTTCTCAATCTTTGCGATGATATGGATGAACTCACCGCCGTTTTCTTTTAAAATTTTTCGGATTTCAAGGACATCTGCGGCAGTCCGGGTAAAGGAAGCAGCGATGAAGTCAAAGCCCTCCCGGATGCCGAAGAGGATATCCTCGTAATCTTTCTGGCTGACAAAAGGCATATTCAGCTCTGCACCCGGCACATTGATTCCTTTGCGGTTAGAAATCGTCCCTCCGTTTTTTACGGTACAGATGATATCTTCGTCTGCGATTTCCCGGACTTCCATTCCGATTAGGCCATCGTCTATCAAAATGGCGTCGCCGGATTTCACATCTTTGTAAAGGTTTTTGTAAGTGATAGATACTTTCTCTTCATTGCCGGGAATGTCGGCAGTGGTCAGGGTAAAGGTCTGACCCTGTTTCAGCTCAATAGAGCCGTTTTCAAAACAGCCAATGCGGATTTCGGGACCTTTCGTGTCCAGAAGGGCAGCCACGGGACGGTCGTGTTTCCGGCGCAGTTCATCCAGAATAGTGAGGCGGGCTTTTTGTTCCTCGTGGGAACCGTGGGAAAAATTAAACCGCGCAACATCCATCCCTTCCTGAATTAAAGTTTCCAGTATCCCTTCTTTATCAGTGGAAGGTCCTAAAGTACAAATGATTTTTGTCTTTCTCATGAAAAATCCTTTCTATAAATAAAATGTAGATGTGATGACTGCCTGGAGTCATTTTTGCAATAATCAGGACAGCACCTGCCCCCTGGCTTCAGGCAGTTATCATTATACTATAGTTTCCGGAAAATAAAAGCCCCGGAATACTTAAAATCCGGGGCATAAAAAAAGCGCGAGACGGGACTCGAACCCGCGGCCTCGACCTTGGCAAGGTCGCGCTCCACCAACTGAGCCACTCGCGCATATGTGCCGTTTCGAACGGTACGTTCCATATCTTATCAAACATGGAGCGCTTTGTCAACCCCTAAAATAGAAAAAGGCAAAAAACAGTGATATGCTACTGTTTTTTGCCAATAGGATTTACCTTGCCCGGAAGCTTCTGAATCCAAAACGGAGCATGCACAGGTAAACAATGGTCATCCAGGCAGCCAATAAAATGTTTTTGCCCACAAGCCAGAAGTATAAAAAGCCTATGATGGGAATAGCCGTGTGAAAAATTGCCCAATGAATCATGCGGTAGATGCGGCTGGTTTCTTTTGGGACGTCAGCATATTCCTTTTCTAATAATTCAGGATGTGTCATTTCACATGTAATGACAGCCCCGAATCTTCCGAAACTCCGATATGCTTCATATTCTACGCCGTCAATTTCAAATTTCGGATACATTCCCTCGTGGGTAATGCACAGGTTCAAGTCATTGTCAGAAGCATACTTGCAGAGTGCTTCTGTAAACTGTGCAGGGTTCAGAGCCATATTGTCCGGTATGAAAGAAAATTCTTTTTTTGCCTCTACGTTGGCTACTTTTTTGTAATCGTTTAAGATAGTCATAAAACGTCCTCCCTTCTTTTCCATGTCCTCCATTTTTCGCAGTACTTTTTCGGTGTTCATGGAAGTGATTTCAGTGTGAAGCAGAAACTGGCACATCTGGATGGCGGCATCAAGGTCATTTTTCCTTTCCAATAGAAAATTGAGCTGTTGCTGTATGATAGAGGCCATGTCTTCACCGTTCAGAATTCGCTGGATATGCTCAAGAGAGATATCAAGTTTCCGCAGGATTTTAATCTTCTTCAAAGTCTCTATGTCCTCATCAGTGTACTCGCGGTAATCGTTTTCCTGGTTTCGGTGTGGATGCAGCAGGCCTTTCTTCTCATAAAAACGGATGTTCTGTTTCGTGATTCCTGTCAGCGCTTCGGCTTCTTTGATGCTCATTAAATGCTCCTTTCTTTCTGTTCTTGCAGTCACTATAAGGGATATAGCTGGTATAAAGTCAATAGATAATGTGCAAAAAATTAAATTTTTTTGATGAATGTGTATCTTGTAGCTGCTGTATGGTTTCTAAATTGCGGCAACCTCCCCGACAAACCGCAATTGTTATAATCAAGGTATAAAAGCGCCCTATACATTTTTGGGGATTAGTTGTATAATAGCGGAAAAAGTTGGATGAGACAAGGCTGGGTAAAGAAGATTATGTTTAAATTGAAAAGATATTTGCGGAAATATAAGAAAGAGAGCGTTATCGCCCCCATGTTTAAGATGCTGGAGGCATGTTTTGAGCTGCTCACGCCTCTGGTTATGGCGAGGATTGTGGATGTGGGAATCCGAGACAGGGATATGGGATATATTATGATGATGTGTGCCGTGATGGTGGCTTTTGGGGTGTTTGGGCTGCTGTGCTCAGCTACGGCGCAGTATTTTGCGGCAAAAGCAGCAACGGGTTTTGGGACGGCGCTTCGGGAGGATCTGTTTCGGCATGTTAACAGTTTTTCTTATACGGAGCTGGACATGATTGGGACTTCTACGTTGGTGACGCGCCTTACCAGTGATATCAATCAGGTACAGGCAGGGGTAAATCTGCTGCTGCGCCTATTTCTGCGCTCGCCGTTTATCGTTGTCGGGGCGGTAGTGATGGCGTTTGTGGTGAACGCCCGGCTGGCGTGGATTTTTGTGGTATTGGTTCCGGTGCTTTCCCTGGTGATTTATGGAATTATGCTGGCGACGATCCCATTGTATAAAAAAGTACAGAATCGTCTGGACGTGGTGCTGCGCCTTACGCGGGAGAGCCTGGCAGGCGCTAGGGTTGTACGGGCGTTTTCGAGGCAGGAGGATGAGATTCAGGACTTCCGGGAGGAGAGTGAGGGCCTGATGCATATGCAGCTTTTGGTTGGGAAGATTTCAGCACTGCTTAACCCGGCGACGTATGTGATTATCAATGCGGCGATTCTTGTCGTATTGTGGCTTGGCGGCGGGACGGTTTATTCCGGGGAATTGACCCAGGGCGGGCTGATAGCCTTGATTAACTATATGACTCAGGTGCTGCTGGCGCTGCTGGCGCTGTCGATGCTGATTGTGTCCGTGACGAAGGCTTCTGCATCGGCGGGGCGCATTAATGATGTATTTTCCCAGGCTTCGGGGATGAAGGAAGGCGGGAGTGAGACGGACATCCGGGAAGGGGAAATGAAAGTGAGCTTCCGCCATGTAGACTTTGCTTATAAGGGCGGGAAAAATGCGCTTACTGATATCCGCATGGAAGTGAAGCGGGGGCAGACAATCGGCATTATTGGCGGTACGGGTTCGGGAAAAAGTACAGTGGTGAACCTGATTCCCAGATTTTACGACGCGTCGGCAGGCGAGGTGCTGGTAGACGGTGTGGATGTGCGGGAATATCCGTTTTCACGGCTTCGTGGAAACATAGGGATTGTGCCGCAGAACGCGGTACTGTTTGCGGGAACTATCCGTGAAAATATGCAATGGGGGAAGAAGGGGGCGTCGGATGATGAGATTTACCGTGCGCTGGAAATTGCTCAGGCGAAAGAGTTTGTAGAGGCGAAGCCGGACGGACTGGAGACAATGGTTCTCCAGGGCGGGAAGAATTTTTCCGGCGGGCAGCGCCAGCGTCTTACCATTGCCCGGGCGTTGGTGGGTGAGCCGGAGATTTTGATTCTTGACGACAGCGCTTCGGCGCTGGATTTTGCCACAGATGCGAAACTGCGCCGGGCGATAGCAGCGCAGACACGGGGAATGACGGTATTTATCGTATCCCAACGCGCCGCGTCTATTAAAGATGCAGACCAGATTCTGGTGCTGGATGACGGCCGTCAGGTGGGACTGGGAACCCACAGGGAACTGTTGGAGACGTGCGGGGTATATCACGAAATCTGCATGTCCCAGTTTTCGGAAAAGGAGCTTGAAAAGTCATGAATGAGAAGAAGGAACGTTCCATAAAAAATAGAGAAATATATCGGAGAATTCTGCGTCTGATTCAGCCGTACAGGCATCTGCTGATTCTTTCATTGATATTTGCAGTGGTAAGCGTCGTGCTTACACTGTATGCCCCGGTGCTGACCGGGCGTGGGATTGATTTAGTGATAGGGAAAGGGAATGTGGACTTTGACGGCCTGCTGCCCATTCTGGTGCGCTTTGCTCTGGTTGTAGCGGCAACTGCCCTGGCACAGTGGCTGATGAACCTGTGCAACAATAAAATTACGTATCATGTCGTGAAGGATATCCGTACCCAGGCGTTTGAGCATCTTGAGGAACTGCCGCTGCGCTATATTGACAGCCGCCAATACGGCGAGATTATCAGCCGGGTAGTCGCGGATGTGGATCAGTTTTCTGACGGCCTTTTGATGGGATTTTCACAGCTTTTTACAGGAATTATTACGATTTTCGGGACGCTGGGATTTATGCTGGGAATCAATGTGGCGATTACGGTGTTTGTGGTGGTAATGACGCCGATGTCCCTGTTTGTAGCGAGCTTTATTGCACGGCGTACATTTTCTATGTTCCGCGCCCAGTCTGAGGCGCGTGCGGCAATGACGGGGCTGGTAGATGAGATGGTGGGGAATCAGAAAATTGTCAAGGCGTTTTCCTATGAAAAGGAGGCGGAGCAGCGTTTTCAGGCCATCAATGAAAAGCTGCGAACCAGCAGCCTGAAGGCGATTTTTTTCTCATCGCTGACAAATCCTTCGACGCGGTTTGTGAATAACCTGGTGTCTACGGGGGTAGCGATTATCGGTGCGGTCATGGCAATACGGGGCAGGCTTACCGTGGGGCAGCTTTCCTGCTTTGTGAGCTATGCGAATCAGTATACAAAGCCCTTTAATGAGATTTCCGGCGTGGCTACAGAGTTTCAGAATGCGGTGGTATGCGCGGGGCGGGTTTTTGATTTGATTGATGAGATGCCGCAGGCGCCGGACGCCCCGGATGCGCTGGCTCTGACGCCGGAGCGGGTGCATGGAAGCGTTGAACTTGAAAATGTGGCATTTTCTTATAAAAAGGATGCGCCTTTGATACAGAATCTGAATCTGAACGTGAAACCGGGACAGCGGATTGCTATCGTAGGACCTACCGGGTGCGGGAAAACTACGATGATTAATCTTCTGATGCGTTTTTATGACGTGGATGCGGGAGAAATCCGTGTGAGCGGGTATCCGATAAAAAGCCTGACTCGGGACAGCCTGCGGAGAAACTACGGCATGGTACTGCAGGAAACGTGGCTGAAGGCGGGCACGGTGGCGGAAAATATTTCCTACGGAAAGCCGGACGCGTCCAGAGAGGAAATTATTCAGGCGGCGAAGGAGGCGCACGCCCACGGCTTCATCTCCCGGATGCCGGACGGTTATGATACACAGATTTCCGAGTCCGGAGGTAATTTGTCCCAGGGACAGAAGCAGCTTCTTTGTATTGCCCGAGTGATGCTGTGCCTGCCGCCGATGCTGATTCTCGATGAGGCGACCTCGTCTATCGACACACGGACGGAAATCAGGATACAGAAAGCTTTCGCGCGGATGATGCAGGGACGCACGAGTTTTATAGTGGCGCACCGCCTGTCGACGATTAAGGAAGCGGATGTGATTTTGGTGATGAAAGATGGACATATCATTGAGCAGGGGAACCATGAAACGCTGCTGGCAGAAGGCGGTTTCTATGCCGAGCTGTATAACAGCCAGTTTGCCCGGAGCGTGTAAGGAGAATGTTTATTAAACCTTTAAATTTACCGGAATGGCGCGGCAAGTGTGCCGGAAAGAAGAAAGTATGAAGATTTTATTGATAGCAATCAATGCAAAATATATCCATTCGAACCTGGCGGTCTATTGTCTGCGGGCGTGTGCCGGAGAGTATCGGGAGCAGGTGGAGATTGCAGAGTATACGATTAATCATCAGAAAGAAGAGATTTTGGCAGATATTTACCGCAGAAAACCGGATGTGGCGGCATTTTCCTGTTATATCTGGAATCGGGAATATGTGGCTGGGCTGATTCGGGATTTTCACTTGCTCTGCCCCAAGGTGCCTGTCTGGGCTGGGGGGCCGGAAGTGTCTTATGACGCCGTCAGATTTCTACAGGAATATCCTCAGGCAGCGGGTGTAATGGCCGGAGAGGGGGAAAGAAGCTTCCGGGCGCTGGCGGAGATTTATGCAGGAGGGCTGGAGGCAGAGACGGAACTGGCGGGGATACCAGGGTTAATCTGGCGCAGGGCGTCAGGGGAAATCTGTGAAAATCTCCCGGCAAAACAGATGGATTTGGATGAAATTCCTTTTGTGTATGAAAGTCTTGAGGACTTTGCGCATAAGATTATCTACTATGAGAGCAGCAGAGGATGTCCGTTTTCATGCAGTTACTGTCTTTCTTCAATAGATAAGCGGGTACGTTTCCGCAGCCTGGAGCTGGTGCTTCAGGAACTGCAGTTTTTCCTGGATGCGAAAGTGCCGCAGGTAAAGTTTGTGGACAGGACGTTCAACTGCAGCCATAGCCATGCGAAGGCTATCTGGCGTTACCTGGCGGAGCACGACAATGGAATTACGAACTTCCACTTTGAAATCGCGGCGGATTTGCTGGATGAGGAGGAACTGGAGATTCTTGCCGGGATGCGTGTGGGGCTGATACAGCTTGAAATAGGCGTGCAGTCAGTAAATCCAAAGACCCTGCAGGAGATTGAACGTGTAACGGAGATTTCCAGGCTTGCGCAGAGAACAGCGTATGTCCGTGGGGGGAACAATATCCATCAGCATTTGGATTTGATTGCGGGACTCCCTTATGAAGACTATGAGAGTTTTATCCATTCTTTTAATGAAGTTTATGCTATGGCTCCGCAGCAGCTTCAGCTTGGTTTCCTGAAAGTGCTGAAGGGCTCGAAAATGCATCAGATGGCAGGGAAGTATGGGTTGGTTTACCGTCAGGAGCCGCCGTATGAAGTTTTGTATACCCGTTGGATTTCCTATGAGGAGATTCTTAAATTAAAAGGGGTTGAAGAGATGGTGGAGGTCTACTACAACAGCAGCCAGTTTGCGAACGTCCTGGAAGCACTGGAGCAGTGCTTTCCCCATCCATATGGGATGTTTGAAGCGCTTGCCCGGTATTATGAAGAAAATGGGCTTCGGGGGAGAAACCATTCCCGGATGGGACGGATGGAAATCCTGCGTTCCTTTGCGCATGAGGTGGATGCAGAGAGGGGCGCGCTGTATGATGAACTTTTGCTTTTGGATTTGTATCTGAGGGAGAACAGCAAGAGCCGTCCGGCGTGGGCGAAGGATTTATCAGCTTACAGAGAAGGGTTTCGGGAATTCTACCAGAGTGAGGCGGAAAATCACCGCTATTTGAAAGGGTATCAGGGGTATACTTCCCGCCAGATGATGAATATGACGCATGGCGAGGTGTTTTTTGAAGATGTGCTGAAAACAGGAGGCGCTTTGCCGTGCCGGGTAGTGTTTGACTACCATAGCCGCAGCCCGCTGACAGGAAATGCGGCGGTGTGGGTGCTGGCAGGGGGAGGCGCGCAGGTTTTTGAATGCTGACAGAGGAATTATGAAATTACAGGGATGACGCAAAAGTGTGTCAGAAAGAGGAGAGAATGAGCATAGAATACATAGCCTTGGATTTAGAAACCACGGGCGTAGACCCAAAACGGGATAAGATACTGGAAATCGGTGCGGCGCGGGTAAAGGATGGGGAAATCCTGGAAACGTACCAGAGCTTTGTGGATCATAAAATACAGATTCCCGCGTTTATCACAGAGCTGACGGGAATCACGGATGAGATGGTGGCTGGCGCGTCATCGGTGGAGCAGGCTGTAGCGGGTCTTCTGGAGTTTGGCGGGGAGCTGCCTCTTTTGGGGCACAACATTCTCTTTGACTACAGCTTTGTCAAAAGGGCGGCTGTGAATATGGGAGCAGAATTTGAGCGCACGGGAATTGATACGCTGAAAATTGCCAGGAAGTTTATGGAGGAGCCGAAGAAAAAGAGCCTGGAGTCCCTGTGCGGATATTATGGGATTGAAAGAGAACACTGTCACAGGGCTTATGATGATGCAATCGCGGCAAGCCGGCTCTATGGATTCCTGAAAAAAGATTTTTATCTGGTATCCCCGGCGGCATTTGCGCCTGCACCGTTGTATTGCCAGGTAAAAAAGGACAGCCCGATAACAAAATCACAAAAAGTTTACTTGAATGATTTGATAAAATATCATAGAATAGAACCGGACGTTTCTATAGATAATTTAACAAAGAGCGAAGCGTCCAGAATGATAGATACAATCATACGAGATTATGGAAGAATAAAGAGGTGAGATGAAATGATTAACTTTAACGACAGCAAGACAAAGCGCATCATTGCGTCAGTAATCGTCATTCTGGTGGTAATTGCAATGGTAGTGCCGATGGTACTGGCGTATTTGGTATAAAGTACGGGGCGCTGCTTTAAAATCGGTTTTAGAAAAGAGGGGTAAATAATGAAAAAAAGATGGTTGCGGCCGGGAATTTTGGCAGTTGGGGCGCTGTCTCTTTCACTGGCGTTCTCCGGGGGGGCGGCGAGCGCGGCAGAGCCACAGGATACGATTAATAAAGGCGTGTTTATCGGAAGCACGGACGTATCGGGCATGACGGCGGAAGAGGCGAGAGCTGCGGTACAAGAAGAAGCTGAGAAAGAACTGAAAAGCAAGGTAAAGCTTACGGTGGGAAGCAGTAAAGTAGAGGCCAGCGCTGCAGAACTGGGGATGGACTGGTCGAATAAGGAAATTGTGGATGACGCGCTGGGGCTTGGGAAATCCGGGAATATCGTGAAACGGTATAAGGATAACAAGGATCTGGAGCATCAGAATAAAAAATATGCGCTTGAGTTCAAGCCGGATAAGAAAGAAATCAAATCATATCTCCAAAAGCAGAAGGAAAAACTGGACTGTGAGGCGAAAGACGGCAGCCTTACCAGAGAAAATGGTGAATTTGTGATTGAGCCGGGTGTGACGGGCATCGTCCTGAACGTGGAGAAATCTACAAAGAAAGTTTATAATTATATGGAAAAATCCTGGGACGGCAAGGGCGGAGAAATTGCGTTGGAGGCTGACGAGGAGAAACCAAAGGGAACCCAGGAGGAACTGTCCCAGGTGAAGGATGTGCTGGGAACGGCAACGACTTATTATGGCTCCACATATCAAAGGAATACAAATGTAGAAGTGGGAGCGTCAAAAATCAATGGGGCGCTGCTTTATCCGGGCGATTCCTTCTCGGTGACAGCGGCAGTAGAGCCGTTTAATGCGGAAAATGGCTATGAACTCGCGCCTTCTTATGAGAGCGGGAAAGTGGTAGACAGTTACGGCGGCGGTATCTGCCAGGTTTCCACTACTCTGTACAATGCAGTGCTTAAATCAGAGCTTGAGGTGCTGGAGCGGCATAACCATACGATGATCGTCACTTATGTAGACCCGTCAAAGGACGCCGCTATAGCGGAAGGATTGATGGATTTACAGTTTTCAAATAATACCGAACATCCTGTTTATATAGAAGGGTATGGTTATGGAGGAGAGCTGACATTTACGGTTTACGGAAAGGAATACCGCCCGGAGGGACGGACGGTGGAGTATGTGAGCAGAACGACCAATACCTCGGAGCCGAGCGGTGTGAAGCTTTACCCGAAGGCAGATGCAGATGTAGGATATCTCAGCCAGATACAGAGCTCTCATACGGGCGTGGAAGCGCAGCTCTGGAAAATCGTTACGGAAAACGGGGAGACGACAGAGACGCAGGTTAACAGCAGTTCTTATCAGGCAGTGCCGGTATCCTATGAAGTGGGAGTCAATTCCTCCGACCCGAATGTAGTGGCGATGATTCAGAATGCCATCGCGAACAATGATTTGGCGGCGGTACAAAATATTATCGCGGGCGGCGCCGGGAACAGCCAGGGCGGTTCCGGTGACGATACGCAGCAGTCAGAGAGCCAGCAGCAGTCGGAAAGCCAGGCGCAGCAGGAAACGCCTGAGCAGCAGGAGACTCCGGCACAGCAGGAAACTCCCGCGCAGCAGGAGCCCCCGGCGTCAGAGCCGGTAGTTGACCCTCCGGTTCCTGATGATTTGATAGATATCCCGTCGGTGGACTTGTAGGATAAAATATTTTTGGAGAAGTGTCAGGCGGTGCGGCTTTTAGGCGCACCGTTTTGAATACCGTTTGGACTTCAAGTGCATCATGCATCGGGGAAGCGGGGGAGAACTGCAATTTGATACTAAATTACTGTTTTTTTGTAACAGCTACGTATCGTAACGAAGTAGTAAGATAACTTTGGACAGATTTTTGATAAAGTGATTGTTATGAGAAGGATGAAAAGATGGATTTGATTGTAACAAAATGGATTGGCATGGAAGCTGCGGTGATGCTGGCGCATGACAGGAAAGAAGAACTGCTGCAGCGTTTTCCGGCGGCGTTTGTACATGCGGCAGCCGGGATGCAGAGAAGCATTTCCATTCCGGAGGATGCGCGAGCGGTTAGCCGCTTTCAGCCGGACGGGGTCTGCCCGCTGGGGGAAGGGGGGATTTTTACTGCTCTCTGGAATCTTGCGGAACAGATGGAGTCCGGATTGGAAGTGGATTTGAGGAAAATACCCGTGCGGCAGGAAACGATAGAAATCTGTGAATATTTCGATATAAACCCCTACAATGTGCTTTCAGGGGGAAGCTTTCTGATAGCTGCCAGGGATGGGGCAGCGCTGGCAGAGGAGCTTTCGCATCAGGATATCCCGACGGCAGTTATCGGAAGGATGACAAAGGGAAATGACAGGATTTTATGGAATGCCGGGAATAAAAGATTCCTTGACAGACCGCAGAGGGATGAAATGTATAAGGTGAACAGAAGGGAAGGGATAGAATGAGAGATCAGATATTAACGTTTATTGAGAAAAACAGCCGTATCAATCTGAAAGAGCTGGCGGTGATGCTTGGGTCCGATGAGGTGACGGTGGCAAATGAAATCAGTGAAATGGAGCAGGAGCAGGTAATATGCGGTTATCATACGATGATTGACTGGGACAAGACCGGGGCGGAGAAAGTGACGGCTCTGATTGAGGTGCGTGTGACGCCGCAGAGGGGGCAGGGATTTGACTCAATTGCAGAGCGCATTTACAATTATCCTGAAGTGAAGTCCGTATACCTGATTTCCGGAGGATATGATTTGATGGTCATTCTGGAAGGGAAAACGCTGCGGGAAGTGTCAAGCTTTGTGTCGGATAAACTGTCCACGCTGGATACCGTACTGTCCACCGCTACGCATTTTATACTAAAAAAATATAAAGACCACGGGACGATTTTTGCGAAGAAAAATAAAGATGAAAGGATGCTGGTGACGCCATGAGAAATCCGATTGCAGATAAAGTGATGGGCATACAGCCCTCCGGTATCCGAAAATTCTTTGACCTCGCCAGTGAGATGGAGGATGTGGTATCTCTCGGCGTGGGTGAGCCGGACTTTGATACCCCGTGGCATATCCGCGACGAGGGAATCTACAGCCTGGAAAAAGGGCGTACCTTTTACACATCAAATGCAGGGCTGAAAGAGCTCCGTGTAGAAATCTGTAACTATTTAAAAAGGCGTTGCGGCGTTACGTATGATCCCAACAGGGAAACATTGGTTACGGTGGGCGGCAGCGAAGCCATTGACTTGGCGATGAGGGTGATGTTGAACCCGGGCGACGAGGTACTGATTCCTCAGCCTTCTTTTGTATCGTACCTGCCCTGCGCAGTGCTGGCGGGAGGCGTGCCGAAGGTGATTGAACTGAAGAATGAGAACCAGTTCCGGCTGACGAAGGAGGAACTGTTGGGGGCAATTACGGATAAGACGAAATTACTGGTGCTGCCATTCCCTAACAACCCGACAGGCGCGGTGATGCGCAGGGAAGATTTGGAGGCAATTGCAGAAGTAATTATTGAAAAAGATATTTTTGTGCTGTCGGATGAGATTTATGCGGAGCTGACATATGACACTGACCACGTTTCCATCGCAAGCCTGCCGGGGATGCGGGAGCGTACCGTGACGATGAATGGATTTTCCAAGGCTTATGCCATGACCGGATGGCGGCTGGGCTATGCGTGCGCCCCGTCAGAAATCATTGCCCAGATGACTAAAGTACATCAGTTTGCCATCATGAGCGCGCCGACTACCAGCCAGTATGCGGCAGTAGAGGCTTTGAGAAACGGGGACGGCGATGTACAGGAAATGCGGATGGCGTACAATGGCCGCCGCCGTTTCCTGATGCATGCGTTTCAGGAGATGGGGCTGCCGTGCTTTGAGCCGTTTGGTGCATTTTATGTATTTCCATGTATTAAGGAATTTGGTATGACTTCTGAGGAATTTGCCGAAAAGCTTCTGGCGGAAGAACGGGTAGCCGTAGTGCCGGGAAGTGCGTTCGGAGACTGCGGAGAGGGTTATCTGAGGATTTCTTACGCCTATTCCCTGGAGGATTTGAAGGTAGCGCTTGGCAGGCTGGAGAAATTTGTAAAACGGCTGAAAGGAAATAAGTAAAATGGCAGTCAATATCGTACTTTATGAGCCGGAGATTCCGGCAAATACCGGGAATATCGGCCGTACCTGTGTAGCTACGGGCAGCAGGCTCCATCTGATAGAGCCGCTGGGTTTCCGCCTGGATGAAAAGTCTCTGAAGCGCGCGGGGATGGACTACTGGAAAGACCTGGATGTGACTACATACATAAATTTTGAAGAGTTCCTTGAGAAAAATCCGGGAGCGAAAATCTATATGGCGACCACCAAAGCTCCGCGGCTCTATACGGATGTATCCTATGAGCCTGACTGCTATATCATGTTCGGCAAAGAGAGCGCGGGTATCCCAGAAGAAATACTGGTGGAGAACCAGGAAACGGCAATCCGCATTCCCATGATCGGGGAAATACGTTCCCTGAACCTCTCAAACTCCGTGGCGGTGGCGCTGTATGAAGCGCTGCGGCAGAACCAGTTTGCGGGTATGAGGCTGGAGGGGAAGCTGACGAGGTATGCGTGGAGTCAGGGGAACGTTTCAGATGTTTAAGTATCGTTAAATAATTGAGCTTTCGAGAGTATAGGGCTGTTACTCAGGGGATTGAAAAATCTCTTGCGTGACAGCTTTTTGCTGTTTTTTAATCGGTCAGTTTCTGGCGAGTTATCTTTTGGATTTGTATCAGAAATTTATCAGTGTAAAAGATTCAATAGATAAATAAGCGGTTATAAAATAATAAATATAGAAAAAAATACAACTAATTATATATTGTTGACAAAATAAGTAATATATAATATTATTTATGTAATAAATGCGAAGTGTTAAATAAGAGAAAAAATTAATGGTAAGAAAGTGATATCCAATCGTACAGAAATCGTATCTAAACAGGCAAAATAAAAAAAGATATATTTAGAAAGGCGGGAAATTATGAAGAAAACAAAAAAAGCAGGGATTTTATTCAGCGCATTGTGCCTTTTTTGCGTACTATCAGCGCTTCCTGTATCTGCGAAATCAAAGGGAATACCCAGGAGACTGATACTTGGACGGAAGGAAATCACGCTTTATGTGGGAGAATCCAGGAAGCTGATGGTTGAGAAGGTAAAACCGGCAGGGGCGTCTGAGAAGGTGAGTTGGAAGTCCAAAAAGCGGAACGTGGCTTTTGTGTCAAGAAATGGAAAGGTAAATGCAAAAAGACCGGGAAAAGCAACGATTGTGGCGGTTTCAAAAAAGAACCCTTCTGTTCAGGCGGCCGTGCAGGTGTTTGTGAAAAAGCTTCCTGTAAAGAAGGAGAAAACGTGTATTGCTTCCGGGAAATTTCACAAAAGCGGCGATGCCGGAATGCTCTGCTTTTATTATCGGAGGACTTTTTCGGATAAACATCTGCGGGATAAAATCGTTATCAGAAGCAGTGAAGATTTTCAGGAAATGAAGAAGATATGGAAGAAAAATGCGCACACAGATTTCAGGAAAACCTGCCTGGCAGAGTATGAGAATATGGACTTTAAAAGGGAAAGTTTGGTGTTGCTGCACTATGCGATGTCACCTCAGGCTTACGATGTTCGGATGAATTCTCTCACAACTAAATTTGATGCTTCTGGGAAATTGAGCGGTATTTTAGATATAAGCTCTAAAGTGGAGGAGATCCCGCCGGGAATTTATGTGCCAGCCGTGCTGGAGAATTATACGCTTGTCCTTCAGTTAGATAAAAAGGATGAGGCAATGATTGACTATTACAGACAATAAGAAAATTGATGGGGGCTGTCAAACGACAGCCCCTCTTTGGCTACGGTTCGCACATACTGTATTGAAAAATAGGTTTCCGGCTCTATTTATTTGCCCTGAAATACAGGCTTTTGTGAGTTTGCTTAAAAAGTCCTTTATAGATGGTCACTGGAATGCTGTATCTCCTGCCTGGCTATCCCATCGGCCCTGTCTTATGGGCGTCATATTCGATTTGCTGCACGTCTTGCTTATCAAAGTCATGATTCAGGATATGATTCATGGCGTGTGCGTAGGTCTCCAAATGGCGTTCATGGCTCAGTCTTGCATTGAGAAAAATCGTGTAGCTTCCATCGGGATTCTGGACAACCTGCTCCGGAATCATGACGTCCATGTCAATCATCTGTATATTAATGTTTTCTGCCATTTAACACCCTCCTTCGTCCGGGTTTTCCTTTTCATAAAGCTCTTTCATAAATTTGATGTGGGCTGCAAAACGGTCTGCCGGCATCTTTCGTTTCATATCAAACAGGGAGCGCATATCCGGGTCCTGGTACATTTCCTGCGCAGCCCTGGCAGTTTCACTATCAAGGTAGTAGACGGCCTGCGGTTCCTCGCCTGTTTTCAGGTAATCAGCAGATACGCCGAAAAGCTTTGCGATTTTGCGGAGCTTTTCGTCTTTTGGGCAGCTTCTGCCGTTTTTCCAGTCAGAAAAAGTAGACTTTGTGATTCCTGTTTCCCGCGCGACATCTGCGTCCTTATATCCTGCTTCATCACGCAGTCTGCAATAAATTTCATACATAAAAAGCACCTCTAAAATTTTGATATCCGTACAAAACACCCTTGACAAGTTCGGAATATTGAACTATAATCAGCTCACAAAGTTCGGAAATCAGAATAAAAACTTTTGTACAGAGTATTTATAAGGACAGAATAACTGATTTCCGAACTAAATGCAAGAAAAAATTTGAAAAGGGGGGAATTTTATGGATAAGAACCAGATAAAGCAATGGCTTCTCCGTTACCGGGACGGGAAGAAGGATGTAAGGCGGCTGGAGGAGGAACTGGACGAGATGCAGAAAAATGTGAGGGGCGTACGGTATTCGGATATGCCCAGAGGGGGAAGAAAAAAAACTGATTTATCCGACTATATAGTTGAGATAGAGAAAACACAGGAAAAGATATGTGCGGCAAGATATCAGAGAATCAAAGTTTTCCAGGAAGTGAAGGAGGCAATCGAGCAGCTTCCTACGGCAACAGAGCGTGAAGTGATGTCTTATCGCTATCTGCGGCTGATGGAATGGGAAAAAATAAGCGGAAAGATAGATATAGACTTGCGGCAGATATACCGTATTCATGACAAGGCATTAAAAAGTATCGAAAAAATACTGAAAGTTGTCATTGAATGTTACCATGAAAACGTGTTACCTTCTACGATGTAAAGAACAGTTCAAAACGTCCTAAACAAAGAGAGACGTTTTGTTTCCCGGGAAAGTTCTGAAAAATAACAAAGTAAAAGCATACCAGAGTATGCGCGCAAAATAAAGAAAATGGAGGAATAAAAAAATGGCAAAGATTGGATTAAAGTACCCGGTGGCAGCACCTTTAAAAGCAGATGGAAAAACGTATGACGCAGGATTTGTAATTGCGAGGGCAATTAAAGCGTCTGTCACAGCAAACAACAATGATGTAAAGCTTTATGCGGATGATGGAATCGCGGAGTCTGACAAATCATTTAAGGACGGGACACTGTCCCTGAATGTGGATGATATGACACAGCTTGTCTACGCAAAGATGCTGGGGCATACATTTACGGAAGCATCGGAGGACGGAAAAACACCGGCCCTGGTGACGGCGTCCGTAAACGATATTTCGCCGTTCCTGGGCGTAGGCTTCTATGGGGAAATCATTAGGGACAGCGTTCCGTCCTATATGGCAAAATGGCTCCGTAAAGTAAAGTTTGCAGAACCAAATGATGAGACAGATACCAGGGGAGAAACGGTGGCATTCCAGACGCCGACCATTGAAGGAACAGTGTTCCAGAGTGACGACGGCGTGTGGAAAGAACAGGCAGAATTTGCCACGGAAGAGGAAGCAGTGGCATGGCTGAACCAGAAAGCAAATATCGCGGCTGAGGCAGAATAGGAGGAGAGAGAATGAGTGATTTAAGACCGCTGGGACATGCCGTCAAGCTGGACGGCGTCGAGAGGCATTTTCTCTTTACCCTGAATGTCGTGGATGCTGTGCAGGATCACTATGACTGCAGCCTCGAGGAAGTCGTCAACAGGCTTACGGACAAGAAAGAGTCTATTAAGACGCTGCGCTATCTGACGATGGCGCTCCTAAATGAT
Source organism: Hominisplanchenecus murintestinalis (assembly GCF_943193015.1). NCBI lineage: Bacteria > Bacillati > Bacillota > Clostridia > Lachnospirales > Lachnospiraceae > Hominisplanchenecus > Hominisplanchenecus murintestinalis. The sequence continues at coordinate 25,773 of NZ_CALPCM010000008.1, read as the reverse complement.
GAAGCGGAGCGGATGCCGCAGGAAGGGCTGAAAACGTATACCGAGCAGGAGACGGGATGGCTGATTACCCAGGAAAATGTGCTGGAAGTGACAATGGCTGTCCTGCAGGCATACGGGCTGTCTCTGCCGGAGCCGGATGAATTTGCTTCCCCAAACGGGGAGAGCAGGCGGAGCGCATGAACACCGCCCGCCTGCTCTACATCGGGTGTAAAGTAATGAATTTTCAACAGAATGAGGTGCTTGAGATGACGCCCAGGAAATTTTTCCTGTTGTATAACGAGCATTTGGAACTGAATGGCTTAAAGGAGCCGGAAGTAACGATTGACAAGGTGTTTTAGCGGACGTCTGACACGTACGGGCAGAAAATGGGGATGGGCTGCCCGTACTGGTGAGGCGTCTGGGAGATAGGGGGTGAGGATGTGACAGCGGAAATCTTAATGCAGACGTATGCGGCAGCGGTTCCGGCTGTGCTGGGCTATATTGTCTGGCTTTTAAAGCGCCAGAAGCGGGACAGGGATGCAAACGGCAGGGGAACGATGCTTCTTCTGCGGGTACAGCTTATGGAGTACCACGACAAATATATGGCGAAAGGAAAGATTCCGTCTTACGCCTATCAGAATTTCGTGGAGATGTATCAGGCGTACCATGAGCTGGGCGGCAATGGGATGATAACAAAGATGTATAAGGAGATACAGGATTTGCATTTAGCAGATAAAAAAGGAGGACAGCATGGAGAATAAGAGGTACGGAAGGGGGATGTAATGGGATTAAATATTGTAAAAAGCTATCTGACAAAAAACAGATGTTATCAGGCGGGCGCATCCTGTGAGAAAATAGGAATCCAGATACATACCATTGGCACCGGGCAGGGAACGGCGCAGGCCGTAGCAGACTATTGGAACCAGGGAGCAGTATCGGCATGTGTCCATTATTGTGTGGATGCGGATATCCCGGGGAAAGTTCTGCAGTTTCTTCCTGAAAATATAAGGAGCTGGGCGGACGCCGGATGGGGAAATAATCATTTGATTACGGTTGAAATCTGTGAATCGGATTATATTTCTTATAGCGGCGGGGCAAATTATAGTATGATAAATTCGGATAAAGCCAGAACTGATATCATGCGGGGATACCGGACGGCGGCAGAGCTGTGTGTGTCTATATGTGAGAGGTACGGCTGGAATCCGCAGGCAAAGCTGGGAAATGGGATGTATGTGATTTCCTCTCATGCAGAGGGAGCCGCCGCAGGACTGTCGTCAAATCACGCAGACCCGGCGCATATATGGAGCCGTTTTGGGCTGTCGATGGACGGGTTTCGCGCGGACGTAGCAAAAATGATGCGGACAGAGCCGGAAGCCAAAGACCCCGCTGCAAGCAATGGGGCATCAAACTTGAAATACCCCAAGGGGCGGGGTATTTGCCCCTCGCGGCAGTCGCCAAATGCCTGCAAGCAGTCACTTGGCTCGTTGCTCGCGGAAATAAAGCCGGGCGTAAAAGTACGGCTGGCACAGGATATCGCTGTCCGCGACGGCGTGTCTTCGAAAGAGCAGCAGGCGGGATATGTAAAATATACAGAGCTGTCGGCGTCCGCGAAGAAAAAGGCGAAGCGGATAGCCGGGAACAGGGCAAGGCTGAAAAAGGGCACGGTTGTTAAAATTCTGGAGACCAAAACTGCATGGGACGGCACGGTATGGATTCAGGTGAAATCGGGGTGGCTACCGGTAGTGAAGGATGGGAAATGGCGGGTGTCCGTGAATGGAATGGGCGGTAATCATGCCGGGTGAAAAAGGAATAAAAAGGTAGCAAACAGGCGGTTATTGTGTTACAATTTCACTATAAGGAAATTATAAAAAATGCAGAAAGAATCTAGCTGTGGAATTTACAGCGCCTGTAAAAGAAAGAGGGTATCCGTTATGAAAAAGGTAAAAAAATTATTATTTTCAACAATCATCACGCTGGCGCTGGCTATCGTATGCCTTAACTTTTTCCCGGCGTCTGCTATGTCGGCGCAGGCTGCAAAAGCCCGGATAAATAAACGGAGTGTGGTTCTCCTTAAAGGACAGAAGGAAAAACTGAGAATAAAGGGAACAAAGAAAGAGGTAAAATGGAAAAGCAAAAATAAATCCGTTGCAAAGGTGTCCAAAAAGGGAGTGGTTACCGCCAGAAGAAAAGGAAAAACTACCATTATAGCCAGGGTAGGGAAGAAAACGTATAAGTGCAAGGTCACAGTTGAACAGCCTTATATAAGTGGCAGCGGCAGTGAAGTCGGGCTGGGGGAGACGAGACAGCTTTTTATGTGTGGGACATCGTATAAAAATTTCACATGGGAATCGTCAAACCCACGGGCAGTGACGGTTGACAAGAATGGTATTGTGACTTGTGAAAGTATAAGTATATTTCCTGTAACAATTTATGCGTATATCAGGGGCAGGAAGATAGAAAAGATGCTTGAGACGACAGAGCCTTATATAAGCTCCAGTGATTCTCACATCGAAATTTTAGTAGGGGAAAGCCTGCAGTTTTTTATGTGTGGAACGTCATATAAAGAATTCACCTGGCAATCGTCGAACGAAAAAATAGCAACGGTTGACAAGGATGGTGTTGTCACTGGAAAAAGTAAAGGAAACGTGAGGATTTATACAGATATTATGGGTTTTACTATAAGCAAATACATTAGGGTATATCTAAGCGTTGAAAAGGAGGTTGCGATATCCACCATTTCTGTTGGCAGGAGAGGTGTTGCCGAGATTGAAGTTACAAATAATGGGACTGAGGCGTTAAAATTTGAACGTAGAGGAAGTGTATCTGGCGAATATAATCATGATTCAACTCACTACGCAGGTTCGGATGAGACTGACGAGGGATATGTTATTGTAAATCCAGGAGAAACGAAAACATTGGTTTATTGTAATGACGGCTATTCAAGTTATTTTTATGATGCTAGCAGTATGTTTTATTTTTGGCATAAAAATAAAAGATATTACTACTATACATCAGAATCTGGATATAATTCTATCGGACAATTTGAGGAATGAGAGAGACAGTGCCTGATTATTTGGAGTTTTTTTGCGGCATATTCAAGATTAAGACTGAAATACTGGCATCCATAGTTTAAAGATTTCTTGAAGTTGTCATTGAATGTCATGATAAGAGCATGATAAAGTGTAAAATGTAAAGAACAATTCAGAAACACCCCGCAGGAATGCGGGGTGTTTCTATTTCCCGGGAGAGTTCTTGCAGCAATATAAATAACAAAGCATACAGAGATATGCGGACAAACAAAGAAGATGGAGGAAAAAGAAATGGCAAAAATTGGATTAAAGTACCCGGTGGCAGCGCCACTGAAGGCGGATGGAAAAACATATGATGCGGGATTTGTGATTGCGAAAGCAATCAAAGCATCTGTGACAGCAAACAACAATGATGTGAAGCTTTATGCGGATGATGGCATCGCAGAGTCTGACAAGTCCTTTAAGGACGGCACATTGTCCCTGAATGTGGATGATTTGGCACAGAGCACTTACGCAAAAATGCTGGGGCATACATTTACGGAGGCGTCTGCGGACGGCGGGACTCCTGCATTGGTGACAGCGTCTGTGAGCGATATTTCCCCATTCCTGGGCGTGGGTTTTTATGGAGAGGTCATCAGGGACAGCAAGCCGTTTTATATGGCGAAATGGCTCAGGAAAGTAAAATTCGCAGAGCCAAACGACGAGACAGATACCAGAGGAGAAACTGTGGCGTTCCAGACGCCAACCATTGAAGGAACCGTGTTCCAGGGGGATGACGGCGTGTGGAAAGAGCAGGCGGAATTTGCGACAGAAGAGGAAGCAGTGGCATGGCTGAATGAGAAAGCGAATATTACAAAAACAGAGGCTTCGTAAAAAAGAAAAAGCATTTCCCGAAAGAAATTATGGGTCAAATATCAGACAGATATTTGACCCATGAAGGAAGAGTATAGGAAAAAGCAGCTGTATGCAGTGGAAAACAAATGTTAATGGGGAGGTAAAAAAGGTAGTAAAAGAACAAAAGGCATGTTATAATTTTGTTATTAGGAAGAGACAAAAGTTTTAGTCAAAGCCCCCGCTGCAAGCAACGGGGCATCAAATCAATAAAATGTTGTAGCCTTATGAGGAGGGAGATGTTTATGAAAAAGAATTTAATAATGTTATTAATGTTTGGTACTATAATGGTATCTCTTACAGCTTGTGCCACTAAAGCGGAATCAGAAACAACGGTAAGTACAGAAGTCATCACAGAAACGGCGGAAACAGAGAGCGTTACGGAACAAGAATCACAGACGGAGACAGAATCTGAGACAGAACCGCCAGTGCGGGAGGAGATTTTATCAGGAGAAACTGACACTTATGCAATGAAGGATATTTCCTTTCATGTACCCGTTGAATGGGAATTTGTAAAAGACAGGGATGAGTATTCTTTCTATCCCGAATCTGGTATTGTCTCAGGAGAGCACCATGCACTGCTTCAAGTAAGAACTTTTTTATTGAATATAGAGAATCGCGAATCTCCGGAAGTGATAGAGGAAGTGTTAGACGGGTTTGAAGAAAGTATTGCTTCTCATGAAAACAGTACGCTTCTTTCGAAGGAATCCTTAACGATTGGAGACCATCCCTGTATATATATAAATAACCACTGGGCGGATGAAAATATAAGTATGGATCAGAAACATTACTTTTTCGTATATGGCGATTATCAATATGCGATTACATTTGGACAAAGGGATGATATAACAATAATATATGATAATGTAGTGAAAGAAATAATTTCATCCGTTGTGCTCCACCAAGAAACGGAATTTGATGAGAATACTATTGAGTCTGCAGCTTTTGAACCTGTTACTCCGTTTTTTGCATATGCCGAAAATGCTAACATTTGGAGATATTGCACGAGGAATTTAAAGTATGATAAGTTGGAACAGCTTGTTACAGAATATATCAATAAGTACAACCCTGAGGAAGAGCATGTTACCGTAAAAATGCGTGCAGCGCTCTCCGAATATGAAGGGGGAAATGGCTTAATCTGCGAATACGATTCTTTTGAAGATATGTATTATACACGTTATGAAGGTTACACAGGAATAGATTCTTCCCATTATATCTACCCGTATTTAAAAGGATCGAGTTATTACCTTCGTCTGGGATTTGTTCGAAATGATTGGCTGTTTGCCGATAGAATGAAGTTAAAACGAGATTCTGCTAAGGATAGTATAATCTTCGCAGGAAAGAGTTATAATTTTGAAAGAGAAGTGCTTAGTGGTGGCACTGTCAGGGAATACAAAGAAGAAAGGTTATATGATGAATATGTGGATTATCTTGCCGATGATATGACAGAAGGAATGACACTTCGATTTTCTTCAGGGGAGGAGAAATTTTTTGACTATGTGTTGACAGAGACGGATAAAACTGCTCTTCAGGAAGTTGCCCGGTGCGCTGTGTTAAAGAGAAAACTAAATGATTTGTATACGGATAATGAGTAATGAAAGAGACACTGAAAAATGTCAGGATAGCATATTGATAAAAACACCATTGCTGAGAAGCTCCAAAAGCATCGCAGATTATTGGGGGAAGAGGAATGGACGACAACCATGTCAGCAATATATCCAATAGATAAAGAGCAATAGAATTAGTATATAAAGGAATAAAAAATAAAGATTAGAAAATAGAACTTCCGTAGATAAGAGGTTCTATTTTTTATGTGAGAAAGGAGAAGATTTATGGATGGAATAGAGTATGCAGATGCTATTTCAGATATAGTACGCGGCTTGTCAGAGCTACAGAGGAAAATGGCGGAGGTAGAGGAAGAATTTTCCGGTCAGGAAAATTCACTGGAGGCTTTGCAAAAAAAGCATGAGATATTACAGAAAGTATTAGAAAAGCAGGCAGAGAAGCAGGAGATTCTTACAAGGACATTAAGAGAGGCAGAGCAGTCTCAGGCGGGAGCAGGGGAAAGGACAGAGGCGCTGCGGCAGGCACTTAGCGAGGCGGAAGAACAGATTTCCCACACAAATCAGGAGATTTCACAAAATGAAAGATATATGAGGGAGGCGGAGAGCGCTGCGGATCACTGCGCAACGAGCATTAACAGGTATGGCGAGGAAGTACAAACGGCAGGAGAAGGAACAGAAAGTTTGACAGATTCTCTTAAAAAGGCGGTCACGGAAAACCTTGCGCCCAGGGTTTCCGATATGGCAAAAGACCTTGCCGGAAGCGTTTTTGAGGCTGCGAAGGGGATGGAACAGGGGGCGAACCGTATTCAAGCCAGTACGGATGTATCGGGAAGCGCCTTAAAACAGTATCAGGAAATCATGGGGGAGGTTTACCAAAATAATTATGGAGATAGTTTTCATGATGTGGCGGAGGCTATTTCTCAGGTAGTTTACCATATGGGGGAACTGGATGGGAGCGCCATGCAGAGTGTCACGGAAAATGCGTTTGCGCTGAAAGATACGTTTGAAATGGAGGTGAATGATACTCTGGCCGGGGCAAGCGCCCTGATGGCGGAGATGGGGGTAAGTTCAGAAAAGGCTTTTGGATTGATTGCCAGTGGGGCTCAGAATGGACTGAACCGGACTGGAGATATGTTGGATAAGATAGAGGAGTATAGTCCACTCTGGGGAAAAGCGGGATTCTCAGCGGAGGAAATGTTTACTATTTTAGATAATGGGCTGAACGCCGGAGCCTCAGATCTCGATACAGTGAATGATTTTGTGAAAGAGTTTATCAATGCGCTTTCAGATGGCAGAGTAGAGAAAAGCCTGTCCGGATTTTCACAAGAAACGCAAAATCTTTTTGGGCAGATGAAGGCCGGGGAAGCTACGGCAGCGGAAGTATTTCAGGGGGTTATTCATGACTTATCTTCTGCGGAGAATCGGCAGAAAGCGTTGACGGCAGCGGGAAATATTTGGAGTGACCTGGAAGAAGGAAATGCCGGGAAAGTTATTACATCACTGGGGAATCTGAGTGATAGTTATAGTGGTGTAAAAGGGAAAATGAATGAATTAAAGGAAATACGGTATGATGACCTGGACAGCCAGATTTCACAGGTAAGCCGGACTCTGCAAGTGCAGCTTGGAGAGCAGATGCAGAAGATTCTTCCAGTAATGTCGGGAGGGCTTGAATTTTTATCCGATAATCTGGTGGCAGTAGAAGCGTCGGCAGTTGGCGTTGCAACGGCAATTCTCGCATTTAAGGCATTGAAATTTGCTGAATCTATTGAAGGCGCGACCCTGGCAATGAAAGCCCTCAATTTAGTGACATCAGCAAATCCTATAGGAATTATAGCAACTGTAGCCGGCATAGCCGCGGCAGGTCTTACCGCATTTGCGTTTTCAGCAGGAGAGGCAGAAACAGAGAGCCAGAAAGCTTATAACGAAATGAAAAACCTTTCCAAAGAGGCGGAAAACCTGAAAAAGAATGTTCAGGAATCAAGAGCAGCTATGGATGAGGAAACAAGGAGCACAGTATCGCAGTATCTGGCATATGAGACAATGTCAGACCGATTATACGAATTAAATGACCAGCTGAGAGCCGGGACACTGGAAACGAAAGAAGCATCTGCGGTAAAAGCGGAGATGAAATATCTTGTCAATGAATTAAACAGTTCCATACCGGAATTAAACCTTCATATGGATGAGCAGACGGGAATTTTGAAGAACAATAAGGCTGCAACGGACGAATGTATAGCGTCGATGAAGCAGAGAGCTTTGGTTTCAGTCATGGAGGAACGGATGACAGAACTGTACCGCCAGCAGGGAGAAGCGCTGATGCAGCAGGGGGAAGCCACGGCAAAAAGAAATGCGGCGCAGCAAGCGGCGGAAGACATCATGGAACGGGCACAAAATGCTTTGAATGCTTATACAGAACTAATGGGTGAATATGATAAGCGTACAAATGATACAACGATGACCGCTGAGGATTGGGGGAGAGTACAGGAAGAGATCGCGAAGAAGTATGGCGTCACTGTGGATGAGATGGTGAATGGGTGCAATGCTATGGGGGATGCCACTGTTAAGGCGACAGAGTATAACTCAGTAATTGCTAAATCAGAAAAAGTGATTGAGGATGCGACAACCGCTCAGGAGGAAGCCCAAAATATGATGGGCGAATTCTCAGCGGGTATGATTGAAGCTATGAAACTGATGGGTATGTCAGACGAAGAAATAAAAAAACAGGCGGAACTGTGGGGAATCAGCACAGATACCCTTCAAGAAAATAATGAAGCAGTACAGGGCAATACCGATATTATCCAGGAGAATACAGATGCGGCGGAAGCGAACGCGTCCGCTGTAGAAGTTTCCACCGAGGCACAGAAAAAGGCTCTCCAGTCCCTGAAAGAAAAATATGAAGAAATCCGGACATCCATTGAGCAGAGCATGGAGCAGAAAATCAGTCTGTTTGATGATTTCGATGGCGGAGAGACGGTAGGGCTTAATACAATAGAGGAAAATCTAAATTCCCAACTGGAAGGTCTGACAGACTGGCGGGATAATATGGCGCAGCTTGCGGGGCAGGTCGGGGGAAATATGTCGGCGGAGCTGTACAATCATCTCGTGGAGCTTGGCCCTGATGCGGCAAATATTGTCCAGGAAATGGTAAATTCCTTAGATCCGGAGACAGGCGACGGCGGGGAAAAGTTAAGGGAGATTGCAGAACGTTATGCAGAGGTCCTTGATATTAAGGAGCAGACAGCAGAAAATATGGCTGATGTTTCTTTTATTATCCAGTCCGCTCTGGGCGAAATTTCGGAATCCAGCCCGTTTGACTTTGAAAATCTGCTGGAGTCTCTGGATGAGGCGAAGGAGACGATAACTGAAAAGGGAGGCGCTATATCGGAGGGATTGGAGGAATCCTTTACAGAAACCGTGGAAACGCTCAGGCAGTGCGGCGCACAGATTCCGGAAGGCCTGGCAGAGTCTTTGGCAAATGGGGAAATTACGATAGAAGATGCGATTGGGAAGATGCGGGGGAGCATCGAGGCGCAGTTTACCTATCTTTCGTCGCTCGCCCAGAAAGCAGGTATTCCGATTCCCGAAGGGATAAGGGAAGGAATCGTACAGGGCGGAGAAGCGGCGGTACAGGCGATGAACGAGCTGCTGGGGCTTCTGGCAGGCACGCAGGAGGAAGGAAGAGAAGAGGTAAGAGAGAGCGCCCAGAAAAGCGGGGAAGCGGCGGCAGAAGGAACGGCGCAGGGAACGGCAAATGCATCAGGCAGGGTATCCCAGGAGGCAGCAAACACTGCAAGGAATGCTGTAGAAGCTATCAACGTATATAAGGATTCCTTTCAAAATTCAGGCTATAATATGATGTCCGGGTTTGCGAACGGGCTTAACGCGGGTTCCGGCCTGGTATATGAAAAGATACGGGAAATCATGCAGGCTGCCGTAGATACTGCAAACCGTTTTAATAAGACGAACAGCCCTTCAAAACGCTGGAGGGATGAAGTTGCGAAACCGGTTACGGAAGGTCTTGCGATGGGGCTGAATCAGGGAAAGAAAGACGTCACAAAAGCTTCCGCTGATATGGCAAGGGACACGCTGGATACGGCAAAAACAGAACTGGATATTAATAAGATATCAGAACAATTTGAAAAGAAAACGGTAAAAAAGCTGAAATCCGGAATGGCATTTGGCGTAAAAAAGACTAAGAAAAACAACGATGGAAAAAAGCTGGCGCAGGAAGTCGCGGAAAGGGCAGAAAAATTTATTGAAGAAGAAGCGGATAACGATGCAGAGGCCAAGATAGTCTGGGATAGACTTCTGGAAAAGGCTCAAAAGAGCAAGATTAAGGGATATCAGAAGAATTTAAAGAAGCTGATACAAAAACAGCAAAAAGAAGCAGAGAAAAAGCAAAAAGAAGAAAAGGAAGAGCAGGAAAAAGAAAACAGGAAATACGGGGCTTCCGGAGATGCTCTGGAAGAATATAAGAAAGTGGGAAATGTATCTGCAAAAGCTGAAGTAGAGTACTGGGATATCGTACGGAAACAGTATAAAGCAGGGACGGAAGAGCGCATCAAGGCAGATAAAAAATATCTGGACGCGCTGGAGGCATACAACGAGAAGCGGAAAGATTTAGAGGATGATTATCAGGAGAAATGTGAAAAAACCCAGAATGAGCTGAAGGAAAAAGTGGATGAGTTGAAGGAAGCTTATGAATCAGCATTTGATAAGCGAAAATCGACGATTGAGTCAGCCTTCGGTTTGTTTGATGAATTCAAAAGTGAGGCGGACGCGCCAGAGATACTGCTGGCAAATATGCAGTCCCAGGTGGCAGGGTATGCATTGTGGGTAGATCAGCTTGAAAAGCTGGAGGAGAAAAAAATCCTGAATGATTCCTTCATCGAAAAACTGCGGGAAATGGGGCCAGCAGCGACGGCAACAATCATCTCCCTGGGAATGATGACAGAAGAAAAGCTAAAGCAGGCGAACGAAGCGTATGAACAGAAAGAAAAACTGGCAGAGGCCCAGGCGCTCAAAGACACAGAAGCTTTCCGGATTAAGATAGAGGAGAAAATTGCAGAGGCGGAAAAAACGGCAAAAAAAGAGCTGGAAAAATATAAAGATACATATGATAAGGCAATGAAAGACCTTTCCGCATCCATAGAGGGACCTTTAGAAAATCTGGCAAGCAAGGCTTCTACTATCGGTGAGCAGACTGCTATGAATCTCATCTCCGGGCTGAGAGATAAAAAAATCCAGGAAGAGCTGGCAAATACAGGAACTGCTTTGAAGGAAATATTGGTGGAGGAGGTTGGAGGACTGGCTTCCGCCGGAGAGCAGATAGGAAAGGACATGCTTGCGGGAATCCTGAAGGGATTAGGCGGTCATTTGTCTATTCAGATAGGGGCGTCAGGTTTTGTGAATACTCTTGAAGAAGCAGTGAAGACCAGCGCGGGCATCCATTCTCCATCCAAAAGATTCCGGGATGTGATAGGCGTCCAGATTCCGGCAGGGATAGCGGAAGGTATTCAAGAAAATACACAGGCAGCCTCGATGGCAGGGACGGAAATGATAGAAACGATGCTGGAGCAGTCCAGGGAGAAGTTGAGCCAGCAGCAGACAGTGCTGGCAGGAGAGATGGAAACGATAAACGGCGGCGCGGGGATAGCGGCGCTGAATGGGTTGGCGGCGGGAAATGTAAGCGGGCAGACAAATGTTACGGTGGATAATTCCAGCGTGGCGGATGTAGTGGGTAATCTTGCAGGAAGCCTTGCTTCTATTCGTGAGGATATCAGGCGTATGAAGGTGGTGCTGGATACAGGGGCAGTTGTCGGGGAAATTAGTGAGGCGGTTGGAAGTGAATTAACAATGCAGGTTAGAAGATGGTAATTTGTTATTTTTAGAAATTATTTTGCAATAAAAAGGGGGAAATATATGGCTATAAAAATGTATGTCAATAATGTGGATATATCTACATATCAGGCGATATTTGTCGGGATAACACCAGCGAATAGAACAGTAACAAATGCGACAGAAATGATAGATGGTTTAACGACTCCGATAATGTGCAATCCAAATTTTGGAATAAGAGAATATACTCTAAGAATCAGTATCCATGGGAGGAATAGGAAAGAAATATGGGATAATGTGGGCAGTATCCTTGAGGTGTTTTCAAAAATTGTGGATGTCCGTCTGGAAGGATTTTCTGACAATAAAGGAGAGAAAGATAAGTTTTTTAAGTTTACTCTTACAAGAGTGGATCAGACAGAATACGGAGCGTTGCAGGCGGGGTGGCATGTATTGGAACTGACATGTGCCGGATATGAATATGGAAATAAGAAGAGTATAGGTATCGCTGCACATGATCTTGTGTTTAAAGAAATAGACAGTAGTGGAAAAGCAACTGCTGTCTGTGAAGTTGCAGCAGAGCAGGTAGAAGGACAGGCGCCGGTCTTTGTGGATGTCGGGATTAAGCAATGCTCTGAAGACAGAATACCAGATAATGAAGGGTTTTACTCGGGTATTGTAGGTGAAAAATATCCGCTTTATGCAGATATTAAATTATATGGGTTGTGCAAAAGCAGAATGGGGAAGGATTTGGGGAATGTGGAAATTTATTTAAGGCCAGATGATCATTTTTATCCGGGAGGAGGGGCTACAGCCATTTTTCTTGATGGACAGAACGGAATGCTGACGGTGCTTGAAACAAATGGGATGTATCCAACAAATATATCGCATGATATACCAGCACCTTTGAAAATTGGATTTCCAGAACAAAAAATAAGAGTTGAAGTGACGGCATATGAAATGCAACACTATAAACACGAGTATGATATTCAATTCATATATACGCCAATCTTTTTATAAGAGAGGAGACAAAACATGAAAGTATGCAGTTATCAGAGTGTATTTAAACGTATAGTTTCACAGAGGAAGGACTTTAAAGTTGAGGAGAAACTGGATAATGGAATTGTGAAAAAACAGATAAGCTTTACTTATCCTATAGAAGATGGAAAAATTTGCTGTGAGGATATTATAGAGTATGATGATGAGTACTATAGAGTAAAAGAAGCGCCAGAAAATGAACGATCTGGTACTATAGTAGCAATACAGGATACAGACAGTTTGTCGGGGCACCCTATTCAAAATTTGAGGGGAACAGGCATGACGATTTTACAATATGCCAATATTGCTTTGCAAAACACAGGCTGGGTATATAAGAATGTATCGGCAAATACAGTAGACATCAGGAATATTACGGAAGATAATACAAACAGTATGAAAATGCTGGAGAAAATCGCAGAAGTTTTTTGGGTAGAGATTGAATTTCGGACAAAAGAGAAACGGGTACTTTTTTATAATAGAGTAGGGGGAAGGATAAAAATTCCTCGGTTTATAAAGGGATTCAATTTGAAATCATTAGACGTAAAGACAGACACGTATGATTTTTATACACGTATTATTCCTTATGGCAAAGATAGATTAACGATAGAGAGTGTGAACGATGGGAAAAACTATCTAAATAACATGAAATATACAAGCACTGTGCGCACAGCTATTTGGGAAGATACGAACTATACAGATGCGGTGCAGTTGAAAAATATGGCAGAAAAAAAGCTGGGAGAATTGGCAAAGCCTAAAATTACATATACTGCACAGATTTTTGATGTAGCGTCTATATCAGAAGAATATGCAGATTTTGCGTTTGGAATTGGGGATGAGGCAGATATTATTGAGCCAGATATGGAAATCATGGCGCGTGAGCGCATCGTCCGCATCGCCCGCTATCCGGATAATCCAGAAAAAAACACAGTAGAGTTTTCTAACCGAAATATAAGCTTTTCCGACATGCAGAAAAAGCTCCTTGCCGCCTCGGACAGCATTTCGAATGTCACCAACGGAAAAGTTGTCATAAGCTCTAAGGTCGACGGCCTGCAGGGAACCGTCCAGGTAGCCGCCAGTGAGGCTGTGCAGGCAGCCGTAAACTCTGCCGCGCCTAATTTCCTCTCATCTGGAAGGGCGCCGAGTGCGGATAAATGGCAGACAGCCCGTTACCTAGAAGGCGTAGGGGTGGATGGTACCGTAAACAGGCACCATTATGTGACATGCAGCACATCCGGCGGGACAAAGGCAAAAGCCGCCAGCTTGGCAGGATTCGCCCTGCTGACAGGAGCGAGGGTGGTGGTGCTGTTCTCAAACGCCAACACAGCATCCAATCCCACACTAAACATATCTTCTACCGGGGCGAAGCCCATATATTACCGGAACAGCGCCATTCCGGCAAACTATATTCAGGCGGGGACAGTTCTGGAACTGGTCTACAGCGGCTCTTATTGGCGCGTAATCGGCGATTTGGCGCAGTACCAGGCAGATGAGTTAAAAACAGAGAACAGTACCCTGAAAGCGGAGCATGACGCGCTGGCGGTTCGGATAACTCCGGTTGTGCTGTACAGTTCCACACTATCTGCTTCTGCATTGAATACATGGGTATATGCGTCCATTCCAAGCCTGAAAGACTGGAAGGAAGTCAGGATGTGGCTGGAAGTAGGAGATGCAGACTGCAGGTACAATACGCTTACCAGGGAGCATACACAGATATGTGTAAGCGGATATGCCAATGCGAACTACAATGGAATGGTGCGGGCATCGTGTGATTTTACGAATACACGGATAGGTCTAATGGTGAGGAGCATGGCAGGATGGAACTTTTCTAATATAAGAATTATCCGAGTAGAAGGTTTGGTAAAAGTATAGGGAAATGGGATGTTGATGAAAAACATAAGAAAATTTTGGAGTGATAGCTGGAAATAAAAGGAGACAATATGAGAAATCAGGAATTTGAAAAATGGATAAAGGCGGCAGGCATAAGAGCAGTAAAGACCATAGCGCAGGCAGCAGCGGCAGGAATCGGCACTGCGGCGGTTATGGGGCAGGTTGACTGGCGATATACAGTGTCGGCGGCGGTGCTGGCGGGTGTGTTATCGCTGCTTACATCGGTGGCAGGTCTGCCGGAACTGGAAAAATAAACGAAAAGGGTTTCATTTTAAACAAATAAGTAGTAAAATAGTAGCTGCTAAGCTGGCAAAGTATACATTATGCACAAAGAAAGGAAGGAAGACATATGGAAAAACAACACAGGAAGCGGGTTTTATCTTTCGTGCTGGCATCTGCAATGGTCTTTACTACGGCATTTGGCAGCGGAGGGATAAGGAGTTTTGCGGCAGAGGAAGATGAGTTTGTGGAGGTGGAAGTTCCGAACGGTGATTTTGAGTCCGGGGAGACGGTATGGACATTTACAGGAGAAATATCGAATCTGGATTACTATTGGAAATTGTTTACCAGCGCCGCTATGACGAATAACACTACGAAAATGTATGAAGTGTGCAGTAAGAAAAATACGTCGGTAACAAAGACATACACATGTTCACAGACGGTAACCGGACTGGTTCCTGGTACGTATAAAGCATCTATTGATGCTACGGGAGGAAATGACCCAGGTACGCATACAACGACTTTAACAGCGGGAGGAGCATCTGTCGCTGTGACTCCGACACAATGGAATGTTTGGAATACTTACATGACAGATACGTTTACGGTTGGAGAAGACGGAAACTGTGATATTGAGATTTCCAGTACAGTGACGGGGCAGTATCTTGACATGGATAATGTAAAGCTCTACCGTCAGGTGTCAGAAGCGCCTAAAGTAGTCAGCAGAGTACAGGAAATCAGCCAGAAGGTAACGGTGGGAGGAACATTTACAGCGCCTGCCAAAGCTCTTGTAATCTATACGAGCGGAAAAAGCGAGCAGTTTGACGTGACCTGGGACAGTGCGGAGCTGTCTGCAGTGAGCACTGCGGCAATAGGAACTTTTACGGTAAACGGAACAGTATCCGTAGCCGGGATATCTTATCCGGCAGTATTGAAGGTTCAGGTGGTGGATGCCTCAAGTCTGGTGCAGAATGTGGCGGCGGATGCGCTGGGCGCTGTGGATTTTGATGAAAACTGGCAGTTCTGGCTGGCAACGAGGACACCGGAAGCAGCAGACGGCGGTTTTGCGGCGAATGGCGTAAAGGACGCCGGGGAATACACGACGGCAGAAATTATCGCCGAAGATTTTGATGACTTTGCATGGAGGACGGTAGACGTTCCTCATGATTTTAGTATAGAGGGCGAGAAGACCTCAAAGTCTGTAGACGCCCAGGCATACCTGCAGGGCGGTCTGGGATATTACCGCAAAAAGTTTACGGTTCCGGCTTCCATGAGCGGAAACCGAAGGATTTCCATTGACTTTGAGGGAGTATACCAGAATAGTGTGGTTTATCTAAACGGGCAGAATATGGGAAGCTATCCGAGCGGCTACACGGGCTTTGCCCTGGATATCACAGATGATGTGAAGTATGGGCAGGAGAATGTGCTGGTAGTTAAGGTGCAGAATATGTCTCCGTCCGGCCGCTGGTATACAGGAAGCGGTATCACCCGCCCGGTACATCTGGTCATTGACAATCTGGCACACTTTAACCGGAACGGCATTACCCTGAGCGCGCCGACGCTGGAGGATGACTATACAGACGGGAAAAAGGCATATTTGGAAGTGACGGCGGAAGGCTATTCCAAGGCGAGCAATTCGAATGTGTATATGGAAGTCACCGTGTACGATGCTGAGGGAAATGAGGTAACGAAAAAGAGAACAGAAAATACAGCAATCAATCCAAATACAGCATTTACCCTGTCATTGTCAGGAAACAATGCGGTAGAAATTAGAAACGTGAACCTCTGGTATCCGTGGAATCTGGGGAATCCGTATCTGTATACGGTAAAGACAGATTTGTATGGCGAGGTGAACGGAAGCGCAGACGGCTATCAGCTGATTGATTCCGAAGAGACGGAATATGGTTTCCGCTGGGCGGAGATAGCAGAGACAACCAGTGATCCTGCCAGCGGCGGTCTGTATGTAAATGGAAAGTACACAAAAATAAATGGCGTAGACCTTCATCATGATTCCGGCGCACTGGGCGCGGCAAGTTATACGGACGCTTACGAGCGGCAATTTGAGAAGCTGATGGACATGGGCGTGAATGCATACCGTACCTCACATTGTCCGCCGTCTAAGCAGGTGATAGAGGTCTGCAGGAGAAAAGGTATTTTGGTGGTAGAAGAGGCGTATGATGGCTGGGGAAAGACAAAGGCGACATATGATTTCGGAAACTTTTTCTTCCAGGATGTTCCGTCAGACTGGAAAGGGCTGATGCCGAACGGTTATACAGAGCTTCCTGCTCCGGCAGTCAATTACGACGGGGCGAAGCTTACCTGGAGCGACTGGGTTATCCAGGAGATGGTAAAGCGCGATAAGAATGAGCCTTCTATTATTGCATGGTCTATCGGAAATGAAGTCAGGGGCGTGGGCAATAAGCCTTCGTGGTATGATGTATCGAAGTATGATCTCCTGGGTGTGACCCCTGGGAGCATGAATGAATATACGGAAGCCGTGCGTCTGATGCAGGATATAAAGGCTCTTGATGATAGCCGTTATGTGCTGATGGGCGGCGACCAGGAAAGAAGTGTCCCAGGCGTTTCGAGTACCTGGGGGCTGGTAAACCAGGTACTGGACGGGTATGGACTGAATTACAATACGGCAGGGTCGGTAGATGGGCTGATAAGCCGTTTCTCTATCGGCGAGGGGCTTCTGGAAAGGGGCACAAAGACATTTTTCTTTGAGTCGGAGTCTTCTTCCCAGACATCCTCAAGAGGGGTATACCTGGACCCGCAGTTTGCCAACACAGGAATCAACCAAACACCGGGGCGCCGGGGCGGTTCCAACTATGACAATGACTTCGCTTCCTGGACGATGTCGAATGAATACGGACTGAAAAAGGACCGTGACAGAAAGAGCTTTGTAGGTCAGTTTATCTGGAGCGGATTTGACTATCTGGGAGAGCCGACGCCATACAGCGTTTATCCGGTAGGCGTGTCCTCTTTTGGTACGATTGATACCGCGGGATTCCCGAAAGATTCATTCTATCTCTATAGAAGCCAGTGGGTAAGCGAGCCGATGGTGCATCTGCTTCCGACGAACTGGGATCAGTGGCATGAGGGAGAGGAAGTAGAAGTATGGGTAAATACGAACCTCCAGTCCGCAGAGCTGTTCCTGAACGGAGAATCTCTGGGGAAGAAGAGCTTTGATGAAAAAGAGACAGCATACGGAAAGAAATATTATGAGACTTCGGAAAAGACTCAGGATGATAAGACCTGGGGAGACAACAGCAATCCGGGCGGTTATACAAGCCGGGGAGCAGTTCTGGATGAGGGCGAGCTGAATTCTGGTAAGCTGCATTTGACATGGAGTGTACCGTATGAGCCAGGAACACTGGAAGTAAAGGCTTATAACCAGGACGGAAGCGTAGCTGCCACAGACAGCGTGAGCACATCCGGGGTTCCGTATACCATACAGGCAGAAGCAGACAAGACCGTGCTGGCCGCTGACGGCAGCAGTCTGTCTTACGTAGAATGTACGGTCGTGGATGAAGATGGAAATATGGTGCCGGATGCCGGAGATTTGGTGAAGTTCAATGTGACAGGTCCGGCTTCTATCGTTGGTGTAGATAACGGCCAGCAGGAGAGTACAGAGCTTTATAAATACGGAAATACAGACAGCAGCAGTTATTCAGAGCGCACCGCTTACAATGGAAAGGTGCTGGTAATTCTGAAATCCGGGAAAGAGGCGGGCGATGCTGTCCTGACGATTTCCGCAAAGGATTTAAAGCCAGTGCAGGTAGCAATTAAAGTGACGGCAGACGGGACCGGGAATGTTCCGGCTGCGCTTACAGTGACGGGGACCGAAACTTCTGTGGAACCTGTGGAAATTACAGTCCCGGCAGGAATGGAGCCGGTGCTTCCGTCGGCAGTGCGGGTAAATTACAGTAGCAGCGCCGGAGAGTACAGCGTCATGCGGGAAGTTTCCTGGAGCGCTTTGACAGAGGGAAGAGCTTCCGGAACGATTCAGGGATGTGCGCTGACGGCATCTGCAGCCGTAACGGAAGATGCTCAGGCACAGATGGATGTAGAGCTTGCTACAGGCAAAGCACAGGCTACGGCTTCTTTTACCGGGGCTGCCGAGAACTATCCGGAAAATATGGTGGATGGGGATGAGGCTAGCAGCTGGACGAATGCATATAGCAGAGGGGCATCCGTGCTGCTTCCGGCAAATAGTGCTTCCAGACGTTCCGAATATGTGGAATTTTCCTGGGATGAGGCGCAGCTTTTGAACCAAATTACCTTGAACTTTACAGAAAACAGAGGGAAGGCAGTTCCGTCTGTCCTGGAAGCACAGTATTTTGACGGCGCAGACTGGGCGCCTGTATATGATCAGATAGGTATTCAGACAGATACGGCAGTCAGGATGCAGTTCCAGCCAGTGTATACGAGCAAAGTCAGGGTATATCTGGAAAATGCAACGCCGTATACGGCTAATGGAAATATGGAAATCACAGAAGCATCTGTGAAATTAAGTACAGAAAAGACAGGGGCACAGCTGAAACTTACCCGGGGTGAGACATCCCAGGGAGAAGTTTTTACTTCAGCGATGCAGTTAATGAATCTTCCAGAAGACCAGACAGTAAAAGAAATCAGGTTCTCGCTGGATTATAAGGCAGATGTGTTTGAAAGCCCGGAAATTATTTTAAAAGACAGTACAGCAGGTACGCTCAAAACAGAGCAGGCAGACGGAAAGACGGTATATGTCTGGACGGCGGCAGATGGAAGTACGGCAGATTTAAAAGAGTTTGCAGAGCTGTCTGTCCGGGTAAAGGAAAACGCGGCTGCTGGAAATTACCGGCTGGCTTTGACGGGACTTACGGCAAGAGACACGGAAGGCCAGGAGGTACAGATTAGTTCAGTTTCAGCAGTTGTCACAGTAAAGGACTCCAGCGCAGCCAGCCGAACACGCCTGAAAGCGGCTCTTGATACGGCAAAAGCACTGGATAAGGCGGGTTATACAGTGGAAACCTACGAAGCCCTGACGGCAGCAATTGCAGAAGCGGAGAAAATGTATGCAGATGAAAATGCGTCGAAAGAGCAGCTGGACGCAGCGGTGGAAAGCCTGACGAAAGCAGTGAGTGCACTGAAGGTTCCGGGACCAGAAGAATACCAGGAGCTTTTGAAGAAACTGCTGGCAGAGCAGAAAGCAAAGGAACAGCAGGAGGCATTGAAGAGGCAGGCAGAAGCAGCACGGCAGAAAGCGCTGGAGGAAGCAGCCAAGGCAAAAGCAGAGCTGGAGCGCCTGAAGAATTCAGGAAACGTAAGCGTGGCTCCATCTTTGAAAAATGGAGATACTGAGGACGTAGGAGGCGTGGCTTACCGCGTGACAGATGCAGGAAAGAAGCTGGCGGCCGCCTATGGTGTTACCAAGCCAGGAATCAAAACTGTTCAGATAGCGGATACCGTAAAGATTAATGGCGTGGTCTGCCAGGTAACTTCGATTGCAA
Organism: Hominisplanchenecus murintestinalis; assembly: GCF_943193015.1. Lineage (NCBI taxonomy): Bacteria > Bacillati > Bacillota > Clostridia > Lachnospirales > Lachnospiraceae > Hominisplanchenecus > Hominisplanchenecus murintestinalis. The sequence continues at coordinate 5,841 of NZ_CALPCM010000008.1, read as the reverse complement.
ACGGAGCGTTCCAGTCGCTTCCGAGTCTGAAAAAAGCAGTTATCGGAAAGAATGTTACATCGATTGGAAAGAAAGCGTTCTACGGTGATAAGAAGCTGAAGTCCATTCAGGTAAAAGGCACAGCCCTGAAGAAAGTAGGCAGTAAAGCACTGAAGAATATTGCAGCGAAAGCAGTTATCAAAGTGCCGAAGAGCAAGAAAAAAGCATACGTGAAAATCTTCAAAGGAAAAGGCCAGAAAAAGACCGTAAAAGTGAAATAAAAAAAGAATCCAATGCCTGGTGAATAGACATTGGAAGGATGAAATACAGCAGGGAGAGGCGGATATGTCTCTCCCTGCTGTTGTGAAAGGAAACCTATAGCTTTTTATGCTTGGCACGGGGAAGGGAAAAAGTGAATTCGGAACCTACGCCCTCAGTGCTGACTACCTGGATGTTTTCATTATGAGCCTGGATAATCTCTTTTGTAATGGAAAGTCCAAGCCCGGTGCCTTTTTTATCTTTTCCGCGGGAAGGGTCTGTTTTGTAGAAGCGCGCCCAAATTTTTTTGATACTTTCCTTTGGGATTCCCTCTCCGGTATCTTTGACAGATACAAATACTTTTTCATGTTTTTCCGTGGTTTCTATATAAATCGAAGATTCCGGATGGCTGAATTTGATGGCGTTGTCAATCAGGTTGTAGAGTACTTGCTGTATTTTTCCCATATCGGCAGTGACCATCAGCGACGGTGCGTCAAAAATCAGTTCAATGCGGATAAACTTTTTCTGGCAGATGCCCTCGAAAGCAGCCGCCGTATTCCGGATAACGGTGTTGATATCAAAGTCCGTAATTTCCAGATAAGTCTTTTTGTCGTCGTAATTGTTCAGGGTCAAAAGCCCGCGTGTGAGGTTGTTAAGCCGTTCTGTCTCAGAGAGTACGATATTTAAATACCGTTCCTGCATTTCCGGAGGAATCGTCCCATCCAGCATGGCTTCCACATAGCCTTTGATGGAGGTCAGGGGAGAGCGGAAATCATGGGAGATATTTGAGATGAATTTTCTCTGGTATTCTCCTGATTTATTAATTTCGCCTGCCATATAGTTCATGGACGCCGCCAGATATCCCATCTCGTCTCTGGTTTCCACAGGAACTTTATAGTTCAAGTTCCCGCCCGCAAACTCATTTGCCCCGGCAATGATTTTCCGGAGAGGAAAATACACGGCGAGGGTAAATACCAGGAGGATAATCAGGGAAAGGACGAAAAGAATGACCAGGGTAATATAGTTAATATTCAGGAAAGAATCTTTTTCTCCTGCAATTTCCTCCAGGGGATAATGGATAACAATGTAGCCCCTCGCGCGGTAATTGCTGATGATAGGGGATACGACGCTGAGCATATCCTTGTCGAAATATCCGAAGAAGTTTCCTTTCTGATAATAATTCCCTGCCAGGCGTGTGGTGTCAAAGTCATCGATGGTTTCTGTATGTTCCGGATCGTATTCCTTCGTGGTATCTAAAAGGATTTCCCCTTTTGTGTTCATCAGCCAGATTTCTGTGGAGTGATAAGAGGCAAGAGCCAGCAGGTTTGTATAGATATCCAGCAGAGAAGAGTCTTCCTCTCTGTAAGACTGCGCCAGACGGCCGGAGGCGATAGAGTTCGCTTCGCGGTATATGGCCTCCGTCTTTGATTTCAGCATGTGGTTTGCCGTCAGAGAGGAAATGAGGGTTGACACGGATACAAATCCCAGAATGCCAAAGCACAGATAGGCAAGGATAAATTTAAGATAGAGCGTCCGTTTCATCGGTTCTTCACCTCAAACTTGTAGCCAATTCCCCATACAGTGGAAAGAGACCAGTATTCGTTGTCCTTGATCTTTTCACGCAGGCGTTTGATATGTACGTCTACCGTCCTGGTATCGCCGATGTATTCATACCCCCAGATATGGTCGAGGAGCTGTTCCCTGGTAAATACCTGGTTCGGCGAAGCAGCCAGGAAATAAAGAAGCTCCAGTTCCTTGGGGGGCATATCTATAGTTTCGTCCCTGTAAAGTACGGAATAATTCGTCTGGTTGACAATTAAATCAGGATATTCCACAATCTTTCCTTCCGCGTGAGTCCCGGAAGATTTGTCCGGCTGGAAACGCCGGAGAACCGCTTTTACACGGGCAACCAGTTCTTTAGAATCAAAGGGTTTAATTATATAGTCATCCGCGCCCAGTTCAAGCCCCAGTACTTTATCGAAAATCTCGCCCTTTGCGGAGAGCATGATAATGGGGACCGAGGAGCGCTGCCGGATTTCCCTGCATACCTGGTAACCGTCCATGCCGGGAAGCATCAGATCCAGCAGAATCAGGTTTGGTGCATAAGTGTCGAATTCGCGGAGCGCAGCTTTACCGTCATTTACGATGCGGGTATCGAAGCATTCCTTTGTAAGATAGAGGGAAATCAGCTCTGCAATGTTATTATCGTCATCTACAATCATTATTTTCTGCCGTGTAACCATAAAAACCTCCTTATGGGGTAGGTGTACTTCCAAAATCTTATGCGATTCAGCTTTTGTAACTTGAAATGTTTTGGAAGTATAAACCGTTCTGTTTGTAACTGCGTCACTGCCGGAATTCGACAATTGTTACGCCTGCGTCCCCTTCTCCGAATTCGCCCAGGCGGAAGCTCTTTACATGCTTATTACGGCGCAGGTAGTTGTGGACGCCTTTGCGGAGCGCTCCGGTGCCTTTGCCGTGAACGATACGTACGCTTGGCATATGTGCAAGATAAGCGTCGTCCAAATATTTATCGAGCTCAGCAATGGCTTCGTCTACGGTTTTTCCAAGCAGGTTCAGTTCCATGCCTACGGAAGCAGATTTTGACATCTTGATTTTTCCGCTGCCCCCGCCGCTTTTGGAGACGCCGGGTCCTGTGATATCCGGCTCGTCAAGCAGCTCCAGGTCTTTGATATTTACCTGGGAGCGCAGAATGCCCATCTGTACGTACAGGTTTCCTTTGCTGTTGGGCAGGGTGCTGACCGTGCCTTTCAGGTTCATGCTCAGAACCTTCACGCCGTCGCCGATTTTCAAATCTTTTGCAGATAGTTCTTTTTTGGGCTTTTTCTCTGCCTTTAAAGTCAGGTTCTTTTCTACGCCGGAGAGTTTTTTACGCAGGCGTTCCCGTTCTTTTTCCATTTCCTTTGCAGAGATATTTTCTTTTCCGAATTTATTAAAATTCCGTATGGTGGTATCTGCGTAGTCCTTGGCGTCCTGCAGGATGGCTCGGGCTTCTTCCCGGGCTTTCCGCAGAATATCTTCGCGGCTGTTTTCCAATTTGTCCTGTTTTTGTTCCAGACGCTGTTTCAGGGAGTGGATTTCCTGCTTGTAACGGTCGATTTCTTCCCGCTCCCGCTCAATCGTTACCCTGCTGTTTTCCAGACTGGTGATTAAGTCCTCGAAGCTTTCATCCTGTTCGCTTAGATGTGTCTTTGCTTCTTCAATGATTTCGTCTGAAAGCCCCAGTTTTGAGGAAATAGCGAAAGCATTGCTCTTTCCGGGGACGCCAATCAGGAGGCGGTAAGTAGGACGCAGTGTTTCCACGTCAAACTCACAGCAGCCGTTCTCTACGCCGGGCGTGGAAAGCGCGAATACTTTCAGTTCGCTGTAGTGTGTGGTCGCCATCGTGCGTGCGCCCCTTCGGTGGAGATTGGACAGGATGGAAATCGCCAGCGCCGCGCCTTCCGTGGGATCTGTCCCGGCGCCCAGCTCGTCAAAGAGAACGAGCGAATTTTCCGACGCCTGTTCCAGTATGGATACAATCGTTTTCATATGTGAAGAGAAGGTACTTAAGGACTGTTCAATACTCTGTTCATCGCCGATATCGGCAAATACTTCTTCAAACACAGCGAGCTCAGAGCCGTCAAATGCCGGGATATGGAGCCCGGCCTGTCCCATCAGTGTGAAAAGCCCTACAGTCTTTAAGGACACGGTCTTTCCTCCGGTATTTGGCCCGGTGATAATCAGGAGCTGGAAATCTGTGCCCAGCCGGATATCAATGGGAACGACGCTTTTTTTGTCCAAAAGCGGATGGCGTCCTTTTTTAATATGAATGCGTCCTTCTGTATTAAACACAGGCTCGCTTCCGTTATAGGAGCGGGAGAGCTGTGCTCTTGCAAAAATAATGTCCAGCTGCGTCAGGAATGTGAGGTCTTCGCTAAGGGCTTCTGTTTCCGCAGCAGCCAGCGCGCTCAGGTTTGAGAGGATGACTTCAATTTCCCGTTCCTCTTTCAGCTCCAGTTCCCGGAGCTCATTGTTCAATTTTACGACGGCCATAGGCTCTACAAACAGGGTAGAACCGGTCGAGGACTGGTCGTGAATCATGCCGGGAACCTGCCCGCGGTGCTCTGCCTTGACCGGAATACAGTAACGGCCATTGCGCATAGTAATCACCGCATCCTGGAGATAGGTGCGCACAGAGCCATTCACCATAGAAGTGAGCTGGGCATGTACCTTGTCGTTGGTATGGCGCATCGAGCGGCGGAGCTTAAACAGCACAGGGCTGGCGTCGTCGCTCAGTTCATTTTCCGAGACGATACAGCGGCGGATTTCTGAAGAAACAGGCGTCAGGGGCTGCAGCGCGTCGAAAATATCATCTAAAGAATCACGGCTTTCTTCCTCCGTATCCCTGCGGGAATACGCTTTTACGCGGGCGCATACTTCCAGCAGCTTACAGAGGCGCAGAAGCTCGTCCGTTCCCAGGATACTCCCGATTTCCAGCCGCTTCAGAATCCCGCGGACATCGGTAATTCCCGAAAAAGAAAGGCTTCCCTTGCGCAGCAGACGGGAAAGCGCGTCGCTGGTCTCGCGCTGGGCAGCCTGAATCTCATACAAATCTGATGAGGGCTTCAGCTCCAGACAGTGTGCCTTTGCCAGCGGGGAGCCGGCCAGATCTGCAAGGCGGGCAGTGATTTTGTCATATTCTAATGTCTTTAATACTTTTTCATTCATGTCGTTTCACCTTATTTCCTTAGGGTTCCTCTTATTCTACCCTATAATCCGTGAAAAGAAAACCTAAAGTTTTCGGTCAGACGAAAAAAGAAGGGCGGGGCAGCCTTTCAAATTGCGGTTTGTCGCTTACCCCATACAGCTACGGAACCGATAGTTCCTGGGCTTACTCCGGACAGTCACGGAACCGATAGTCCCCATGTTTACGCCGTACGCCGGGAAGCCTGCCGCATATCCCACACGGACGGAGACAACGCTACGGCAAACTAGCCGCCGGAGAAACACGCAACGCGTGTTTCTCTGCCGCGGTAGTCGCCGAGTGGGCATGCGAGCCTGCCCGTTCGGCTCGTCACTCGCGCAAACTCCGACTAATACGCTCAGGAGAGCCTTCGCGCATAAGTCTCCGTAAGCGTCGGATTTCGCCTCCGCTAAAAGCGTCTCCTGAGTGTCCGCTTAGGGATATGCGGCAGGCTTCCCGGCTGGCATTACGGGGATGCACGGTGGCGTGGACTGTTTCGGCAGCAACGAAACTGCTGGAAGTTCCCGTCCCGGAAATTGTACAACTAGGCGGACTATTTTTGTGGCAGGACTGCTGATATTGCGAAAGCTGTCAGCTATGCAGACTCCCGACGCAAGTACTGGACTCCCCGATAAATTGGTCAATACTTACGGTTAAGCGTATAAACAGCGCCATTTGCCGTTGCCTTATAGCATGGTAGTTCCGTACAGCCATACGCCCATATAACGCCAGTCTCCAGTAGTTTCGCTATAATCGGAACAGTCTACGCAGCCACAGTTTCCCTGCCGCCAGCCGACACACAGCCGGGGCACCTGCCATATATCCCTAAGCGGACACTCAGGGGACGTTCTTAGCAG